>CAZKMH010000057.1:0-13184 GCA_964553395.1 uncultured Rikenellaceae bacterium
TTCCGCTGGCGCGGATTTGTAATCCGTGCCATTTGCTCGGTTGTAATCCGTGCCTGTTCTTAATAAGTTCCACAGAGATGTCTAATTTAAGAACACTGGAGACTGAGGACTCAACGGCAAACTGAATTTCTCAAACGGATCGGGTTTTGCCGGATTGTACGAGGGTATACCCTTTACAAAGTACTTCTTCAGTCCCAGCTTATTCTCTTTAATTCCTTCAATAATGCATTTGGACAGCTGGTATGCACCGTAAGAGTTGAAGTGAGTATTGTCGTTCAATGCCGCTTTTTGGCCGGGAAATGTGTTTTCCGGATAGATCACAAACAATTTTTTGGAGTTTTCCGGACCAAGGGTTTCATAAAGAGTCTTTGTCATGCCATTAAGATCTATAAAAGGAACATCAAGTTCTTTCGCGACCTGTCGGGCAGCTTCCGGATAATCGCCAAGAGAATTGGTTAATTTTCCGGCAGCGTCAAACGAACGGCGGTTTGTGGGGGATACTATGACCGGTATGCCGCCTTTATTCCTGAATTCATTCACAAATACCCGCATTCTTTCCGAATACGATTTGAAAGCGCCGTCATCCGGACCTTTTTCTTTCTGGTCGTTATGTCCAAACTCTATGAACAGGTAATCACCGGGCTTCATCATGTTCAACACCTGTTTAAGGCGGTTTGATGAAAGAAAGCTTCCGAGCGACAAACCCGATTCGGCCTGGTTCGAAACAGCAACACCCTGCTTCAGGAACCTCGGGAATATCTGTCCCCACGAAGCCCAGGGATCATCATCCTGATCGACAACAGTGGAGTTTCCTGCAAGAAAAACAGTGACAGCATCGACAGTCCGTGAGATCTCAAGAGCACATATGCATGGGCGTTTATCGGTAAATTCAAACGTCAGCTTTTCATCCCAGTTAAGTTTATTCAACTCACGCGGTTTTCTGATAACCTCCTCACCTGTATCTCCGATCCCGGGGGTACGGATATTTACTGTTGCAGCAAGGGTCCGGAATTTCCCCGGTTCAGTGCTGATTTTTTCAAAGATCAGCCTCCTTGACTCAACCCGTATAGTTGTAAGAGAGGATTCCTTAAGGTCGCCGGTAATAATTTTGATATTGTAATTACCGGCCGGAAGGTTTACCGAGAAGAAAAAAGGTTTATCACTGGTACAGAAACCGCTTGTCAGAGGCTTTTTACCACCCCGGTCAATTGCAAATGGAATTGTCCCGAAATCAAATCCATAACCTGTCTGAGCAGAATATTTGTCTGCCGGTGTGACTTTTACATAGCCCGTAGCCTCTTTAGCCGGGCCGAAAGAGAATTTATAACTGGTTATTTCCTGGGCTGCCAAAGTGCCGGGAGTAAGAAGCAGAGAAAATAAAATTAACAGTGCTTTAAACATATTCAATTGTGTCATAAGCTTTAATAGCATTTTACGATATTATACTTTTATAAAGTTGCAAAAAAGTATAATTATTTTGCCCCGGATGAGGAATTATTTTATTAAATTTATGAGTTTAGTTATAATGTTTAAGTTTTTTTTAACGGTATTCGGTTTTATCGATTTTGAGGAGTTTTTTTGATAACCCTGCCAATTGTCTAATCTTTAACTAATTCTGCCTATGGTAAATCAACTTATTTGAAAATTGAAACCGGAACTTATATGCTTCCGATGATTATCGTTTAAAGTCTGTTGATCTTGTAACAGGCTGATTATGATCAACTAACAATCAAACTAACTATTCTAAAAAATTATGAAAGAAAATTTTTGTTCTATTTTTTCCTTATGGAAGAAATGCAAAACTTTTTTGTGCCTGAATTTAACCATAATTCTGGCACTGACATTTATCCCTGATCTTACAGCAGCAGGATCAGCCGGCAGCGATTCAGATGAATTAGCCAGCCAGCAGATTACTGTAAGAGGGACTGTGACCGAAGCTTCCACAGGCGATCCGATGCCTGGTGTGAATGTTATTATTTCAGGCACAACCATTGGTGCCATAACTGATCTTTCAGGTAGTTATGTACTTGAAGTGCCAAATGCAAAAGTTTCACTTGTTTTCTCATTTGTGGGTTATATTCCCCAGAGTATTTCACTGGATGGCCGGACCACGTTAAACGTTGCTCTGGCATCTGACGTGACTGCATTGAGTGAAGTGGTGGTTATTGGTTATGGGACGCAGGCGAGAAAAGATCTTACAGGTGCTATAACCAGTGTTAACGCTAAAAGACTTTTAGACAAACCGGCTTTCAACGTTGCCCAGGCAATCGGAGGGAAAGTAGCTGGTGTTAAAATTATGACGGCAGGCGGTCAGCCTGGCGGTGGTACTATATTCATGCGGATCCGTGGTACAAACTCCATAAGTACCAATAATACACCGCTCTTTGTCGTTGACGGCATAGTTGGAGTGGCAAATGCTCTGACTATATTGAACCCGTCTGATATCCAGGCGATTGACGTTTTGAAAGACGCTTCAGCAACAGCTATATACGGTGCCCGCGGATCAAACGGTGTTATTATGATCACAACAAAACGGGGTCTTTCCGGTAAAGTACAGGTTGAGTATAACGGCAGTTACACTAGAGGTTTCAGACAAAAGGACTTTGTTTATAATAACTCCGAACAATTCCTGTATGTTCTGGAACAGGCCTGGAGAAACATTACCAAGTATTCAACTTCCCAATCCTGGTCTATGTGTCCTGATGCCGCATTACTTCCGGCAGGTTATACTTCAAATACGACCTATTCTGATTTTCCATTTCTTTTTGAACAGACCACAGCTGGTGGTTATTCACTCCCTCTGCTCGGGAGAGATGGCAATTATTATAAGCCAAGGTTCGATACCAACTGGGAACATTTGGTTTTCCCACCTTCAAACTCGACTAACCATAATATAAGTGCACGTGGCGGTAGCGAGAATGCAAAATTTGGTGTATTCCTGGGTTATACTCTGGACGACGGTTTGCTGTTAAATTCATACTTCAATCGTTATTCAGGTAAGATAACCGGAGACTTCGTAGTAGCCAAATGGTTGGATGTTGCCACTCAAATAGGCATAAATACAAATAAAAACCGTACTAATGACGTATCATATTTCAGCGGTGGTATATCGCGTGCAGCAAGTGAATCTTACCCGGTAATTCCGCCTCAATTTCCCAATGATCCAAGTATATATGGTTCATATGCAGGCGTTTACGGTGAAAACGTTTACTTCCCTGTAGGTGAGGCTGACTGCCAGTCTGCGTATCAGATAAGTAAAACAGTCGAAACGTGGACGGGCCGTGACCAATTCACCGGAGATATCACATTGACTTTCCAAATTACCAATAATCTGGACCTTAAGTCAAACCTGGCAATTGACGACAACAATAGTAAATATAATAACTATGGAGGCATCAGGGTTTCCCGTTCAAACCAGGGTAATGCTAACATCAATACTACCAAGTCATTTTACTGGCAAAACGAAAACTACTTCACTTATATTAACAACATTGGCGATCATTCCATTACAGGTATGTTAGGCTTATCATGGTCAAGGTACAGGTATGAGAACCTGAACACCTATAACAGATTGTTCTTTGACGATTTTTACAAATGGCATAATATTGGTGTTGGTACTTACGCCAGGCCCGCTCCTTCAAGCAGTGACGGGATGAATTCACTTAACTCTTATTTTGGCCGTTTCAACTATAGTTATAAAGGCAAATATTTGCTGACACTTACCGGTCGAATAGATGGTTCGTCAAAATTCGGTGCTAATTCAAAATACGGTTTCTTTCCATCCGGTTCCGTTGCATGGAATATAGGGCAGGAAGATTTTGCTAAAAATATTCCTTCAATTTCCAACCTCAAACTTCGCTTAAGTGCAGGTCAGACAGGTAACCAGGAAATTGGCAATTATGTAACACAGGCATTCCTCAGCTCAACTAATGTCGCTTTAGGTGAAGCTGTTTTCACGGGCCTGTATCCAAGTTCAATGGCAAATCCAGACCTTCGCTGGGAGAAGACCACTCAATATGATGCCGGCCTGGATCTCGGGCTATTTTACGATCGTATTAATTTGATCTTTGACGCTTATTACAAGTTAACTACCGACATGCTTCTCAGTGTACCGTTACCATATTCAACAACATCAGGAAGCGTCCAGAACAACTACGGCAGCGTTTCGAACAAAGGATTAGAATTAACCCTGGCCACACATAATGTGAAAAGCGATCGCTTCAACTGGTATACCAACATAGCCTGGAGTGCAAACAAAAACACGATCGAAAAACTTGGGCCTACAGGTGCAGATATCCGGCAAAACGGCTGGGTAGGTGGATCCAACACGATATTAAGAGAAGGGTATTCCGTTTCCGAGATCTTCGGTCTTAACCGTCTTGGAACTTACAGCACAGAGGAAGTTTCTCTGGCTGCAAGATATAATTTCTCCCCCGGTGATGTCAAGTATGAGGATGCGAATAATGATGGTCAGATCAGTTTTTATACTGACGGAGATATTCTTGGTTCTACATTACCAAAATGGGATATGGATATCACGAACAATCTGGATTACAGAAATTTTGATTTAAGTATAGATATCAAAATTTCTTATGGTGCAAAGAAAGAGAACAGGACAAACCACTCCGGAGAAGACCGCCAGGTGATGGATAATAGTAAAAACAGAGTACTGGATGCATGGCGTCCCGATCACCAGAATACAATGATCGGCCAGCTTCGTCCAGGTATGGGTGGTTCCTATTATCAGACTTATCCTGATACATGGTGGGTTGAAGACGCTTCGTTCGTAAGAGGTGAGGGTGCAACCCTTGGATACACTTTTGCAAAAAATCTCCTGGGTATCAACAGGGTGAGGATTTTTGCTAACGCCAAAAACTTTTTTGTACTCACTAAATATTCGGGATATGATCCTGAAGGCAGTGACAACGATAATATGAACGCCGCTCTGGTACCTGGTATGGATTTCTACATGTATCCACGTCCTACGGAATACACATTTGGTGTTAATATTGTTTTCTAAATATTATAAATATACAAGCAATGAAACAGATATTATATATAGTGCTCGCGCTTGGTCTTATACTAAGTTCGTGCGAGAAATTTCTGGAAGAAACACCTACAGGATCTCTTACCACCGAAGCAACTCTTTCAAGTAATGCCTCGGGGGTTGCTCTTGCTACGGGTGCTTACAGGTCTTTGACTACTGTGACGATGGGAATGAGTGAGTGGGGAGGTAACCAGGTAGGCGGCCTGGAATATTTCACAGGTAAAGCATATTCGCAGTATATGGGTGCAAAACTCTGGAAATATGAAAGCGACACTGAAAACGGTGAAGAGGATTATTTTACTTATCCCTGGAGGTATTGGTATCAGGGTGTAAGGGATTGTAACCTGGCACTTAAAAAGATCCCTGAAATAAATGGAATGGGTGCAGATGATAAGTTAAAATATATTGGAGAAGTACGTACTTTACGTGCATGGTACTATTTCAATCTTGTCCGTTATTATGGCGACGTGGTTTTCAATACTGAGGTGGTTACAGATCTCGCACAGGTAGAGCGTCCACGCACATCACTGGTAAATATTTATGACAAAATCATTGTTCCGGATCTGGAATTTGCCGTAAACGAGAGTAAACTTGTTGATGAAAGATCAACCGGTCGTGTCACAAAGCATGTTGCAAGAGCACTTCTTGCTGATGTTTATCTTACCATGGCAGGTTATCCGTATCAGGAACAAAAAACCGATACCACAAAAGCATGGTGCGTCGACGGACTCTGGGCAATGAATGCATATCCGGTAAATACTCCCGGTGCAAAGGAACTCCTTCAGAAAGCCAAAACTCAACTCGATTTCCTGTATGACAAATATCCTATAGGAGATTTTGCAGATCTTCATATGCCTGAGATGGATAATAAAGGTGGTGCAATATGGCAGGTGCAATTTCTGTTAGGTACATCCATTCATGGAGCTGTACAGTGTTTTGTGCCTTTGTCGAGCCATACAACTGTTCTTACAACAGAAACAGGAACAATCATCCCAAGCGCAGCATATAGTGCTTCGTTCAATTCATTGGACAAACGTATCGCAGACAGAGCTTATTTCTATTATAGTGATACCTATGCTGCAAAATATGACGTAAATGAAGGTCCTGCCGGAAAATTTCCCCTCCCTTTTCTTTATAAATATTATGATCTTAATTGTATGAAGGTTAAAGGCGAATCGGGTCTGAATTTTAATTTATACAGATATGCCGATATTTTACTGATGCTCACCGAAGTAAACTGGTCTCTAAGACAATTGGGAATATCAGTTACCGATGATGATATAGTAAAAGGGATTAATGAGGTAAAGACCAGGGCCGGATTACCAACGTTACAAGCATCTGACATCACAATTCTTGATATTATGAGTGAACGTGCTTATGAACTGATATTTGAAAACAAAATGCTCTGGGATATGAGACGTACACGCAAAGCTCTTATTGATGGAGTGGGTCAGTTTAATGGTATTGAGAATCTGGTGGGTCATCAGCCTGCGAATTTCAACTATAAATTTTCTGCAAAACATCTTTTGTCACCGGTATCTGTCAATGAGATCAGTAACAACACAAGGGTTCTGCAAAACTATGGTTGGCTGCCTGTACAAGTTGGTCAGGGTAATTAAATGATTTAAATAATTCTATAAACATATGAAAATGAAAAAAATCATATTTGTCTTAAGTATACTACTTGTTTTATTCGTCAGTTGTGAAGATACTTTATACGATATTCCAAGGGATGCAAACGGGAACGCTATATTAACAACCGTTTCAAGCGCCACAACAACGGGTATCAGTACACTTGACGGACAATTCTCGGTAACCGCTACTTTGCCCAATGCAAAATCCGGTGACGTGATGAATGTTGAATGTCTGCAGTTACAAATACCGACAGGCGGTACCACAACACAGCTCCTTCCACTTGCAGGCACCTTGAAAACAGCTACAGTAGGAGCAGATCTGAAAGCCACTATTACATATACCAGAGCTGAGGCGAAACTTAACAAAGCCACAGACTATGTTACTGTAACTTTCGCAGGTGCAACAGAATCTGCCAAGCTGAGAGTTGATATGGTTCCTGCAACATCTACCACCAAACCGAAAGTATCAGGTAAGGAAGTTGATGTTGCCCGTACTGCGGAAACAGCTTACTTCAATGTCAGCGTGTCTCCCAAAGCCGGAGCCTATGCAGGTACTCTGGTTGCACAAAGAAAGAATGGAGTTAATGATGCCTGGGTTGTTGTTACAGGTTCACCGTTCTCCGGAACACAGCCATTTCTTGTGCCCATATCAGGCACTGACTTTGCTGCGGATAAGGATACGATGTATTATGAATTTACAGCAACATCAGGATCATATACCGATGTAATAGAATACACTGTTATTGTCCGTGATCCTTATTTCTTTCTCAAGAAAACAGGAGTCACTCTTACTCTTGGCGGTTCATCAGCAGGAAGGAATCTTCTGAAAAACCAGGCTGTTGCTGAAAACAATGCAGATGCAGTTTTGGCTATTTCAGGATCACTTATCCTTAAAGGTGGTTCAGCATGGCTTGGTGCAGGTAATACAATTCAGTTTGTACCTTCCAACGCTGCCATGTATCTGGCCAACAATACAATCACGGCAATAGCTGCATTCGGGGCAGGTACCCCCGCAACAACCGCAGATCCGATTGCAGGAGAAGGTATTTATATATTTAAAATTGTAAACGGACCAAATCCTGAAAACATTATCTATGGCATGATAAAGGTCACATCTGTCGTTCCCGGAGTCTCAGTCACATTTGAGTACAGGATCGGTAACATGTATGCCCATCTGCCTGTAATTTCATAGAGTGTTTATTTAAAGCACCGCTAAGAGATTAGCGGTGCTTTTTTTTAAAACCAAATGCACACAATTATTTATTGCGGACTTGAATTATATCTTCCTTTAGGGTAATTATGGTCAGACGGATTTATTTGTTCAAAGAAGACAATATCCCTGAAAAAGCTGCCTTCCCGGCAATTGATGCACATAATCACCTGTGGGGGAACTGGCAGACCGACAGAGTGATTCAGACAATGGACAGCGTCGGGATCATTGGATTTTGTGATGTAACAGGAAATGTCCGCATAGAATTCTCCGGAGGCGGATATTCAATAAAGGAGGGTAATATTTCCGATTTCATAAAATACTGCATGGAAGCTTATCCGGGACGTTTTTATTACTTCACAATGTCTTCCTTTGCCCATCCGGCAGATGAGCCGCTGTTTGACGACCCAAAAAAGTTTGTCGACGAGTGTATTTCAACTTTGCATAAGCATCATGAGGCCGGGGCCAAAGGATTAAAAGTGCTGAAAGAGCTCGGACTTCATTTCCGTGATAACCATGGCAGGCTTATCTCCTGCGACGATGAACGTCTTGCCCCGATATGGGATGAAGCCGGGAAACTTGGAATGCCGGTCCTGATACACCAGGCTGATCCATATGGATTTTTTGAACCGGTAACTGAAGAAAATGAACATTTTGAATCACTGATAAAATATCCCGGATGGAGCTTTGCCGATCCCAAATTTCCCCGTAAAACCGATCTGCTGGAACAACGCGACAATCTTGTAAGACAACATCCGGATACAACATTCATTTTACCTCATTTTGCAAATTTCCCCGAAAACATCTCATATGTTTCCGCATTGCTGGATAACAATAAGAATATTTATATTGATTTTTCGGCCAGGCTCGATGAGCTTGGCCGTCAGCCGTACTCATCACGTGAATTTTTTATAAAGCACCAGGACAGGATTATTTTCGGCAGCGATATGCCTGCAAATATTGAGACATCAGTTAAAATGTACCGTACATATTTCAGATTCCTTGAAACATATGATGAAGCATTTTATACGCCGGATTATGACGGGACATTCGATCGTGCACGATGGCCTGTCTGTGGGATAGGTCTGCCTGCAGAGGTACTGGAGAAGATCTATTACAGGAATATTATTAAAATTATACCGTCACTCAGGGAGGATTTAAAAAATTATTTACCTGAAATATAAAATGAACCAGTTATGAATAAACCTAAAGTCGGATTTATAGTATTCGGTGTACACAAGGACGGATTGCCTGATCCAATGGGGAAACCGTTTATTGATGAGGATCTTATCAAAAAAGCCGTAAAAGCGCTTAAAAATGAAGGGATGGACCTTGTTGAATATGATATTGTTATTGCCAGCAAAAAGGAAGCAAAACAATGCTTCGGGAAGTTTAAGAAAATGGATGAAATTGATGCTGTAATTCTGTTTTCGGGCACATGGGTATGGGCTGCACACCTGATTGGTGCACTGCGGGACTTTGCCGCAACCGGGAAAGGAATAGTACTCTGGTCCCATCCCGGAAGCCAGGGATGGCGACCTGTAGGCGGTCTCGTGATGCAGGGGGCTATGAAGGAGATCGGGCTAAAACACCGGTATGTTTACGGGAAATACGATGATCCGAAAGATATCGAATTGATTACCTCTTACTGCCGGGCAAGTGCATTGAAAAATTCACTGAATATGAGCACAATAGGAACATTTGGCGGAAGGGGAATGGGTCAGACCTGCGGCGCTGCCGATCCGTCACAGTGGATGAAAATGTTCGGTATAGATATCGACTCAAGGGATACTACCGAATTACTTGAAACTGCCAGGGGTATTAAGAAAGAGGAAATTGCAAAGGTTAAGAAAGATATTCAGAAGTATTTTTCCGAACCCATTCCTGATAATGAGCAGTCAGATCGTTCAATCGGGTTGTACCTGGCGATTAAAAAACTTGTAAGCAGGAATGCATGGGATTTTTACACAATACAATCTTTCCCCGGACTTGGCGATGAATATAGTGCAACATGCTTTGCCCAGAGCATGATGCTGCAGGATGGAATCGGGACATCCACACTGGGCGACTTTAATACAGCACTTACAGTTATATGTCTGACATCCCTGAGCAAAGAACCGGTTTATTATGGCGATTTACAGCATATTGATAAATCAAATAATGAAATCAAAATAATCGGCGACGGTGCGTGCCCGCCTTCTCTGGCAGGCAAACTTGGTCCTGCCGGATTTGCAGAACACGGGATACCAACAGAAGGAAATGCAGGAGGATTGTCAATTAAGCTTGTATGTAAGGCAGGTGAGGGCGTTCTTGCGAGGCTGGGAAGAAATGATGGCAGATTTGAAATGGTAATTACCCGTTGTACAATATTTGAACCACCCGCAAACCAGATTGAAAAAAGAAAGAATGAGTGCGGAATACCTTTCTGGCCCCATGGTTTTGTAAAAGCTGAATGTGATATAGACACTTTACTCCAGTCCTGGGACAATGAATATGCATGTCTGGGGTACGGGGCAAATCTTTATGAAGAACTGAAAGCATTCTGCGAATTAACAGGTATTAAGGCTATTGCATTATAAGATAGCATATTAACTATAGAATTTTTTATATGCCTCTCATCCTTGAAAGAAATAATGTTCTTGATGTCTATGCGGGAGCGGCTCAGAAAAGGTGGGTGGTACCTACTTTCTGCTCTGAGAATCTGACTACAACGGAAGCAATACTCTCAGCACTCCTCGAGTACAGCACAATAATCGGTCAACCCGATATTCCTGTGACTATTGCTATCACCAATCAATATTCCCACAGAAGTCAGTCAGTATTTTACACGCATACCAGGAAATGGGACATCGGGCTTGAACTTTTCCTTGCCGATCTTGAAGTCCTGACCCGGAAAGGTTCCCCATTCGAAAACCTGAGTGTAATGGTCCATCTCGATCATACTCAATGGGATAGAGATGAACAATTGCTTCAATGGGACATGAACAGATTTTCAATGATAATGTACGATGCATCGGAATTACCCTTTGATCTGAATATTGTAAGAACATCGGAGTTTGTAGCAAAAAACCATGATAAAATAGTGATCGAGGGAGCCTGCGATGAGATTCTTGATGCTACAGGCAACGAAAAAAGCAGGCTTACCACTCCGGATTCAGCAAGGAAATATTTTAATGAAACAGGAGTGGATTATATTGTTGCAAATCTGGGAACAGAGCACAGAGCAAGCGCTGCCGAACTTAAATATCACAGTGATCTGGCAAAAGAAATAAGTAAACTTACAGGACCTAAACTGGTGCTGCATGGCACTTCTTCAGTAAGTCTTGAACAAATCAGGAATCTGTTCGATGACGGGATAGTAAAAGTCAATATCTGGACGAGCCTGGAAAGGGACAGTTCTCCGGTGCTGTTTGAAGATATGGTTAGAAATGCTTCACGAATTGCAGGGAAGGAGCGAGTGGAAAGGTTAATAGCCGACGGTTTGCTGGGCAAAAATGCAGACAGATCAGGGAAACCTGACCTGTCTCATTATACAACGGTTTACCGGCAGGATATCATTTTCAGGAAAATGAAAGAGATCGTCCTTGACTATCTGCGTCTCTGGTATGTTTGATAAAATTACTGCCATGAATTATTATATGGGAATTGATATCGGAACAAGTGGTTGTAAAGCTGTTTTGTTTGCTGAGAACGGACAGCAGATATCATCCGCGTACAGGGAGTACAGGATCATTTCCTCAAAGGAAGGGTGGGCAGAGCTTGATTCAAATGAAGTAACTGATAAATGTTTTCAGGTTATCAGTGAAGCGGCCTCTTCGGTCGACTCAAATAATATCAGGGGTATGGGAATCTCAAGCCAGGGAGAAGCATTTACACTGATCGATTCAGATGGTAAAGCCCTCTGCAATGCTCTTGTATCCTCCGACGTCAGAGCCCGTGAATTTGTCAGAACATGGCCCGGAGAATTCGGTGAGGATAAGCTGTACAAAATTACGGGACATACTCCACATCCCATGTTTTCGTTGTTTAAGCTCTTATGGATAAGGGAAAATATGCCTGAAAAATGGGCGAAAACATATAAGATCCTTTGCTTTGAGGATCTTTTGCAGTACAGGCTCGGCATATCAGATCCTGCAATGGGCTGGCCGCTTGCCGGCAGAACAATGCTTTTCGATGTTGTTGAACATTCCTGGAATCATGAAATTCTTGACAGTCTCGGTATTAAGGAATCTCAACTTTCAAAAGCTTTGCCATCAGGTACTCCGGTCGGACATATAAACAAAAAAATTGCCGGATTTCTTAACCTTAATGAAAGCACATTCATAGTAACCGGAGGACACGATCAGGCCTGTTCAGCACTTGGTGCCGGTGCAATAGAATCAGGGATTGCCGTATATTCATCCGGGACAGTCGATTGCATCACTCCGGCATTTAAGGAACCAATATTCTCTGAAGAACTTAAGAAAAGTAATCTGTGCACTTATGATCATGCAGCTCCCGGGATGTATACAACAGTAGCTTTCAGTCTGACCGGGGGTAATATACTCCGATGGTTCAGGGATCAGTTCGGCAAGGCTGAATCTGAAGAGGCCATACTTCATAAAAGCAATGCTTATGAATTACTACTCAGGCAGATACCTGAGGGTCCCACAAAGCTTCTGGTTCTTCCTTATTTTACACCGACCGGAACACCTTATTTTGATACAAAGGTTAAAGGAGCAATTTTAGGCCTGGATATTTCTACTTCACGCCGGGAAATAATGAAAGCGCTTCTTGAAGGTGTGGCTTTTGAGATGAGGCTTAATCTGGAAATTCTGGAACACGTTGGTTATACGATACATGAATTGAGAATCATTGGAGGGGGTGCGAAATCAATGGTCTGGAATCAGCTTAAGGCGGATATCCTCCGTAAACCAATCTTTGTTCAGGGTGTTACTGAAGCAGGTTGTATGGGAGTCGCTATGCTTGCCAGGGCATCCGAAACAGGTATGGATGTTTTACAAATTGCCAACAACTGGATAAAAACGGTTTCAATATTACAACCCGGGAATTTGAAAACTTACGATAAAAAGTTCAGAACATATAAGAGATTATATAAAATCATCTCAGGAATTGATACGAACACCCCGGTTCAAAATTAAATAATATGAGTGTCAATAATCATGAATAAAACTTCTATTTCTGATTATTTATACCCCCTTCCCAATCTTCCCGCAGGGGGGCATAGCCTTCAACCTGAGGAGTTTTGGGGACAAAAGTTTCCCCTCCTTTTGAAGGAGGGGTGGCCAGACAA
>CAZKMH010000058.1:0-12906 GCA_964553395.1 uncultured Rikenellaceae bacterium
TTCATTGATCAGATCAATCGTTTCCCTCAGATGCTCCACTTTATCATTCGTGATCAGGTTGCCTGTGGTCAGATAATACGAATGATCATTATACCTGATCATGGCTACCGGCATTCCGTATTTCTCCTCATCCTCACGCCCGGGACTATACCTGGCAACATTCTCAATTATTTCCACAAGTATGCTGAATACTCTTCTCCGGAGATTCGATGCAGCATAATCCTCGGCAAGTTTTGTTTCGGTAAATGAAAGTACTTCCTTGCCAACATCCGGAGTAATATGCCCCGACCATATCAGGTAAATATTGTTTTCAGCCATCAGCCTCTCGAGCTGTGAGACAGCCTTGCCGCTGAATGGCTTCCCGGTATTACTGTAATGGGCTCCAATACCATCTGAATCAACTGTTTTACTCAGTATAAAATATGAATTATCCTTATCAAGCTCCAGGAAATCATAATCAAGCTTATTCCCTGTTGACTTGGCCATTTCAATGAGTCCCAGCCCTGCACCACCTTTATTGCTCAGTTCGGTTTTACTTAACATCTGCATATAAACGGCCCGGATCTCACCTGTATCAAGGTTGTTGATCCGGTCAAGTCTCGTTTTCAGATCCCCGATATTAGTCACCGAAATGACATTCGCTGTTGTAACAGAATATCCTCCGTCAGCCTTTGAATAGACTACCAGGGACATGTCAGCCATCTTTGGCTGATCACTGTGCCTTGTAACATTCTGAAGGCTTTCAAGAACATACATGAACAACCGTTTCCTGCTTAAAAAGCCGAACTCCGCGTTTTCCATTTCTTTTTCTATGAGCATGAGCAGGGGAACCGAATTCTCGTTTGTTACAACGCCTCTGTAAACGAGCATCAGGCTATCCAATTTCATTTTCTCCCGAATACGGTGAATAAGATCCATGCAAAAAAGATCAGGTATATTTCAGGGTATAAAAATAGAAAAAACCTGATTTACTGCAAATAGTGAAAGTCATGGAAGGGCAGACAGCATAGAAATAAGCCTTAATACCTATCCTGATTTTTGCGAAAATTACTATCTTGTACTGTTAAAATTTAATGATAAATAATGCTTTACAGGCTCCTTCAGTTCATAATTCCTCCCTTTGGTTTTAGAGTCTATTTCAGACGTATTTTTTATTCGAATCTAAAGAAAGTGCCTCTTGAGAAACCACTGCTTTTTGTGGGAAATCATCAGAATTCCTTCATTGACGGGGTCCTTGTCGGATGCTACCTGCCCCAGCCTATTCATTTTACAATGCGGGCCGACATGTTCAGAAAGCCCTTTGCCCGTTTTTGCCTCAGGGAGCTGAACGTATCGCCTGTTTACCGGATGGAGGAAGGATTTGAAAATGTACATAAGAATATTGAAGCATTTGGTGCCATTTATGATGTTCTGAAAAAAAACGGGAACTTTATCATGTTCTCTGAAGGGATTTGTATTCAGGAAAAACGCCTCCACCGGCTGAGAAAAGGAACTGCAAGACTGGCTTTCGGAACCGAGGAGAAATTTGGCCTGGATGTGAATATTGTTCCGGTAGGTATAAACTATACCTATCCCTCCAAATTCAGGAAGGAGATAATGATAAACTTCCATGAATCTTTCAGCATCAAAGAACTTACAGATCTTTATAAAGCACATCCCGCAAAAGCATTGCTCGCTTTTAACGAAAAATGTACTGAGGGATTGCTTAAAGAAGTCATAATTGTTGAGGATCCTAAAAATGACTGGCTGGCAGAGGAGCTCCTTATAATGGGAAGGAATAACATGGTACTTCCTTTCTTCTGCTGGATGTTCCATACTGACGACAGAAGGCTGGCCGAAAAAAGTATCGCCGACAGGATTAATTATCTGTCTAAAACATCATCTGAAGGGCTTGAATCGCTCAATGAGAAAGTTAAGGTATATTTAAGCCTGCTCTCAGGTGCGGGACTCAAAGATGAGAACCTGGCCAGAAAACTGAACTGGGGCTGGTTAAGATATCTTGCCGTTATTGCAGGTTTCCCGGTTTTCCTGGCAGGCTACATCGCTAACCTGATACCTTTTACAGTTCCTGCTGCTTTAACAAGAAAATTCATTAAAGACTCCAGATTTACCACCGGATTTTATGTTGGTACGGGCACAGTACTCTACCTGATATATTTTCCTCTGATCCTGATTCTTGCGGCAGTATTTTTCGGATGGACCGGATTCCTTATCGGATTGCTGGTACCGGTGGCAGGATACTTTGTTCTTTTTTACCAGGAGATCTTCCGGGAACGCCTGAACAGACTCCGTTTCAGTATAAAATCGCTTACAAATAAATCCCTGATTGAAAATCTGAAAAACCAGCGAAAAGAAATCCAGATGATCCTGGACAATATTAATATAGCTTAAATACCAGATATTCATTTTGAGTAAATCCCAATCAAATCCATAACACCGTTAATGAACGTGAGCGGATGAAGCGGATTCCCTGGCACGTATAAATCAATATGATGATTATCAATAAAATGCCTGTTCAGTGCGGAGCTTCCTTCAAATATTCCTCCGCTAATGGCATCTGTACCGGCAAGTATGATGATCTTTGGCACCGGAGTTGCATTCCAGGTAATCTGAAGGGCTTCTGCCATATTCTCTCCACCAGGTCCGGTGATCACTATCCCGTCGGAATGACGTGGTGATGCGGTGAACTCAACTCCATAACGCCCAAAGTCGAAGTTTACATTTCCGGTAGCCGCAAGCTCCATCTCACATGAATTATCCCCGCCAGCTGATACCTGCCTGAGCTTTAAGGCTCCCCTGAAGAGTTTTTTTATTTCCTTCCTGATTTCCCCATCATTAAGACGCAATGGAATATCCAACCCGGGATTGATCACCAGATCTTCCCTCCTGTTCACAGCGATCCGGTAATCATTCGTGAACCGGATCTTTCCGGGAAGTGCGAAAGTACATTCCCCACAAAATACACACCGGCCAAGATCAATGGCTCCGGTCCCGCTGCTTATAGCTTTCACCGGGCACAGATTTGAAACAAGTTTTATTTCATCACCGGCAATATCTCCTGAAATGACCGGCCTTCCCCTGAAAATCCCTGAAACCGGCTGTATCCGAAGGTTCTTTACATACTGACTGCCATGACTCCTGAGAATATTTACCTCTTTTAACATTTTCCCTGAGTTTAATACTATAGATCGTTTCCACAGTAGGAAAGGTTAAAACTTTTATTGCATAGCGGGAAATCCGATATTTCCTGGTTTCGAACAGCAAGGGCAAGCGCCATCCAGTTATGCAGCGACGGATCAGCGATCCTGTAAAAGGCAATATCGCCGTTTTTACCGGTAAAGGCAGTATGGACGATTTCGCCCCTCCATCCTTCTACCATTGAAATTGCCATCCTTTCCGGTTTTAATTTAAGTTCATATATCGGCTTATTTACCTGTGTATGAGACTGTTTCCAGTAATTGACCAGGTCGGTAACGATCCTGATCGATTCTTTTACCTCAAGAGCCCTTAGCATTCCGCGTGCAAGAACATCTCCTTTATTCTGTATCACCGGTTCCACATGATACTCCTTATAATACTGGAAAGGATGTGTTCTTCGTGTGTCCCGCATAATTCCGCACGAACGTGCCGCCATGCCGACCGCCCCTATGGATAAAGCCTGTTGCCTGGTAACGATTCCTATATCCTCATAGCGTGCCAGAACTGTTGACAGTGAATAGATCCGTTCCGTAATTTCAGTAAACCGTTTTCCTGAATCTGCAAGTGTTTTCAGTATTTCATCCGCAATATCTTCGTAGAGCGGGAAATTGCTCCCGCCTGGCCGCACCAGCCCTTTACCGAAGCGGTTGCCGCACCAGAGCTGTGTTGTATTTATTATCGTGGTTCTGAGGGCTTCACACACCACCTGACCGAGCTGGTAAGCAACATCACCGCATAATGCGGCAGTGTCGCCAATATGGACTGCAATCCTCTCCAGTTCGAGTGCAATACAGCGTTCTGCCCGAAGGGTCCCGGTTACCTCAATGTCTCCCAGCGATTCCACAATCTGGACATGTGCAAGCGCATGACCGACCGAAGTATCACCTGCAATGCTCTCGGAGGCTATACACCTCTGCAGTTGATTCCTTTTATCAGTTATCAGCTTTTCAATTCCCCGGTGCTGATAACCAAGCTGAATTTCGAGATGCAAAACCTTTTCACCGTTGCAGATGAAACGGAAATGCCCCGGCTCAATAACACCTGCATGAACAGGGCCAACTCCAACCTCATGAAGTTCCTCACTGTCAATCTGATAGAATGGATAATCATCCATCGACGTTGATTTATCCGCCCTGTCATGCGGATACCGCACTGGTTTCAGCCATGGATGCCCTTCAAAGTCCACTCCATATTTTTCATAAATCTCCCGCTCAAAAATATGGAACTGAGGGCAGACCGGGGTCAATGATTTAAGTGCTGGTTTTTCATTACTCAGACTATGGGAAAGGACCAATACATTTTTATTGTTATCATCCGCCAGGCAGCAATGGAAATTCAGATTATCACCGGCAGGAAAACAATAATATGCAATGCAATGTTTTGCATCATCCTTCATCAGCTCAGTGACCTGGTCAAAAAATACCCCATACTCCAGTACCGGGATTTCTCCGGGATCAACCGGGGTGGAGTTATTTTTAGTAATGCTGTAGTACTGGTTCATTGAGAATTCTATTTTGGCAAAAATGCAAAACTGTTATTTATCAGCTCGATAATAAAGGGAGGCTGGTAAAAACACATTACTATCACTGCTCCAAGAAATATAAACTGAGTTACAGTTTCAACAGGATTCACTTTCCCGTACTGAACAAGATCAGGTTCAGTTCTTGGTTCCGAAAATATGATATGCATAATCCTGATACTCATTGCATAAATAACAAAACAGAGCAGAAAAACAATTGTAATCAACACCAGCCAGTGTCCGTCGAGTACCATCCCCTTAAATATCAGGAATTCAGCAATAAACAATCCCGAAGGAGGAATTGCCAGGATGCAGAACATCCCTATAATCAGTACCAGGGCGCCGGCAGGGTACAGTTTCATATATTTTCCGCACTCGTCCAGTTTAAATGTATGAAGAACCCTTGAAAGCTGACCCATCTGGTAAAATAATCCGGATTTTGTAAGCGAATGCAGAACAATAAGGAGCAATGCAGCGTAGTATCCCACTCCTCCTGTTCCGACTGCAATGGCAACGAGTCCCATATTTTCCAGACTTGAATATGCGAGCATCCGCTTCAGGTGTTTTGCCTTAAGCATATATCCGGCGGCGATCAAAACAGAAAGGACTCCCGAGAGAATCAGTACACTATTCATAAAACCCAGGATAGATGAAGAAGAGAACAATGAATAGACCCTGAAAATAGCCAGAAATCCTACATTCATTAAGGAGGTTGATATCAGCGCGCTGATGGGAGGCGGTGCTACCGAATGAGCATCAATGGTTACCGTATGCATCGGAAAAAGTCCCATTTTTGTGCTGAATCCTATCAGAACAAACAGAAATGCGATCTTCAGGTACATCGGATTGGCCTGATTAATGATGCCGGCCAGTTTTTCAAAAGAGAGGTTGGCAGCATCCTCACGTCCGTAAATAAAACCCAAGAACAGTATTCCCAGGTATGCAAGCGCAATCCCTGTAGAACAGATAAAAACATATTTCCAGGTGGCCTCAAGTGCAATTTCTGTCCTGTCGTGATAAATCAATGCTGCAACTGCAAGTGTTGTTGCTTCAACAAAGATCCATAATACGGTCATTCCATTTGAAATATATGCACCCGACATAAATGTGACAAGAGCGATAAATGCCGAATGATAGATGTTAAACCTTTTTGTATCACTTCCCGAAGCATAAATAAAACCATGGTAAACAGTCGGGATCACCAAAACTGAGAGAATTGAAAGCATAAGTACACCGGCACTGTCGAAAGTGAAATAAACCAGTTCGGTTTTATAAAGGTTTAACCGGCAATAAATTGTAAAACCAATCTGTAAAAGTGCAAATCCAAGGGTAATGATTTTTGTAACTGTCCTGTTCCTGAACAGTACAACCGAGATGCACATCATTGAAGAAACGATAAAAAAGAGCAGAAGTCCCATAGCCTAGTCTTTTAACATTGTCAGCTCGTTAGTTTGTGATTTAAGCCGTAATCCAAAGAACCCGAGGACCAGAACACCGACAAAAATATCCAGTAGTATCCCGATATTTATAAGCATGGGCATTTCATTCCCGACTGCAAGGGAGAATATGAACACAGCATTTTCAATTATTAAGAAACCTATGATATGCGAGATGATCAGCCTGTGTGTTATTATCAGCAACAATCCTGTAAAAAGTGCAAATAGTGCAATCGTCATGTAAATTGTATTAATGAAAGGATTTACCAGAGCATTTGCCAGGATAACGCTTATCAGTAATCCGAATATCGACAGGATGAGAGTATAAAATCCCGGCATTGCAAGACGATGTACCTTGGTAACACCAGAATTTTTTATGATCCTGAACAGCAGATTCGGTATCAGTAATGTTTTAAAGATCAGTGTCTCTGCTGCAATAAAAAGAAGATTGGCCCAGTTTATCTCCTTGAGCTCAAAAAGGGCGATTCCACACAACAACAATCCCTGCAACCCGATGAGTCTGATATAAGTATGAAGCCTCTCAGCCGAAGCGAAATAAATAAGAGTTATTGCAAACAGAACAATGAGGTAGTTTATCATATCCTGCTACATTAAAAATCTGTCGGTTACTATAAGGATCACAACAAAAGCTATCCAGGCAACGGCGGAGATCGAAAGTATAAACTTCGGGTTCCTGTTCATTTTGTTGCGTGCCCTGAAAGATTCTGTCAGACCAATAATAACTGCAAACAGCGCCTGGATCACAACAAATAACCCGATATGTAAAAACAGATTCAGCCCTGCCGGTACTACCAGATTGTACATCAATGAACCATAAATTGCAAATTTAAGCCAGGTACCAATATGGATCAGTGCTTTATCGAAACCGCTGTAATCAAGGATCATTACTTCATGGATCATTGTAAGTTCGAGGTGAGTTTTTGGATCATCTACCGGAATCCTGCTGTTCTCGACTATTGCAGTCTGAATAAACAGGTAGAACCCTATGGCACTGTATATTAATACAGTATGATCACCGATAATGAAAAAATGCCTGAAGATTTCACTGAAGGAGGTATACCCTGTAAACATGGCAAAAGTTGCCAGTAAAATAAAGAATGCAGGCTCAATAAGCATCGAAAAAAATGCTTCGCGGTTTGCACCCATACCCCCGAAACAGCTGCCTGTGTCAAGAGCAGCTATAATTGCAAAAAACTTTCCGATGGCAAGAAGGTAAGAGAAAAAGATAAAATCACCCTCGAAGGAAATTACTGATGTCTGGTTTCCAAATGGTATCACAAGTGAAGCGCAGACAATAGATGCCAGTGTTATCGCGGGAGCAATCCGGAATACTACTCCCGTTGTTTCACTGAAGACGCTGCTTTTTCTCATCAGCACTGCTATTTCCTTTATTGGCTGAAATATGCCCGGCCCTTTACGTCCTGAAGCAATACTTTTTGTGCGAAGTATTATTCCCGGGAAAAAGAATGCAACTATTAATATAAGAACAAATCCTGTCAAATTCAGATAATGTTGAGGAAGGTTAACAAAAACACAATCAGCATAAATATAAATGCATAAAGTATGTAATGCTGGATCTTTCCTGTCTGCATTACCGCCAGCTTTTTTAATAGTGACGAAAGGAAATCGACCGGCTTATCTATAAGAAGTTTTTTAAATATGTCATCGCTGTGCGAGACAAAAGATCTTTTTACGGGGAATATTTCTTCATCCGGGATTTCATCCATTATTTTCTTCGTCTGGAGAACCGGCCTGGCAAGATGGTTGTAATTGTAAGCATACGATGTTGCTGTATATTGCTGCCTGTATGTGCCTGCCGTATAACCACAGCCCCAGGTAGGGCCAATGTCTGTCTGTTTTGTCTTCAGATGCAAATGTCTGTAAATAAGCAATATAGTGATTGAAATAATAAATATTCCGCTCAGAAGGCTGATCCCGGAAAGATTATTTAACAGCGGACCGGCAAGGGAAGTCAGTTCCGTCAGGTTAAAGGAATGGGAGATAATATTAAAGACAGGTTTAACAAATATTGTTGAGGCCAAACCAATCAATACAATGAACACAATATTAATAAACTGAGGGAATATCATGTTTTTGCTTACTTCCTTTGCTCCTGCAGCTTTCTCTGTACGTGGTACTCCGAGAAAGGCTATTCCAAAGGCTTTTGTAAAACAAAATATTGCAAGGCCTCCTATAAGCGAGAGTCCGACTATTACCGAAAGAATAAGTATTGACAGGTTTAAATTGGCTACAGAAAGACTTTTAAACATCCCCAGGTAAATGAGATATTCCGAGATAAAACCATTAAACGGAGGCAACCCGCAAATTGCCAGGGAACCGGTCAGGAACAGCATGGAAGTCCAGGGCATTTTTTTCACAAGTCCGCCAAGCTGTTCAATGTTACGGGTATGAGTCGCTTTATAGACTGATCCTGCATTGAAAAAAAGCAACGATTTGAAAAGTGAATGGTTCAGAACATGAAGCAATCCACCGGCAAAACCAAGGAGCGTTAAGGGTGAATTGCCCGTAGCAAGCCCGATCATCCCGAGTCCGATGCCTATCCCTATTATCCCGATATTTTCAATGCTGTGATACGCAAGCAACCGCTTGAGATCGTGCTGGACAATCGCCATCATAACCCCAAGAACACCTGAGATCAGGGATATCACGAGAATTATAATACCAATAAGAAGGAGATCACTCTGAACATGGATCAGGACTCTGAGAATTCCATAGATTCCCATCTTTATCATCACCCCTGACATTACTCCCGAAACATGTGAAGGAGCTGCAGGGTGTGCTTCCGGGAGCCATGTATGCAGCGGAATGAATCCTGCTTTTATGCCGAACCCAACAAAAAAAAGCAGAAAAACAGGCAAATTTGAATGGTTTGAAAAATATTGCCTTAACGCATCGAAGCTCATTTCCCCGGACGCCTTATTAACAATCAGGAAAGCGATCAGGATAAAAAACATTCCTGCATGCATCTGAATCAGGTAACTTATCCCCGTTTTCATTATCGTGCGGTCCTCTGCATCAAAAATCACAAGAATGAATGATGAAAGAGCCATAATTTCCCAGACAATGAGAAAAGAAAGGCCATCGCGCACCAACACAACCAGGACCATTGAAAAATAAAGCCACAGGTAAGAGGTAAAGTGAAGTGAGAACTGAAGGGCATTTTTAATACCGAAATATGGTTGCAGGTACCCGCCGGCATACAGGAAGCCGACAAAAACGGTTATGTTAATGACCATCAGAAAAAATATTGAAAGCCGGTCAGTTGTCAGGTTAAAACCCCCGCCGGGGAAAGGAATTGCCAGTTTTAATTCGGAAATATTACTACCGGCGGAAAGGACATTGAATGACCAGCCGGTGGTTAAAATTACTCCACCTGCAAGCAATAAAAGTGTAAAAGAGTACTTTAAGTTTTTGGGGACGAAAAAGATAAGTATTGAAAGGGATAATATGATAACAAATATTAAGGAGCTTGTCATTTTTATTTCACGTGCATCAAAAATTTTGAACGCAAAAGTAAAAAATTAATTCTCCGATTTACAACCCGGCTTATATTTTATAATTCCGGTAAGAAATTCCATTTTAGATTAATGATATTATCCGGCCCATCCTTCACGGTCGAGGTTTCGATAATTGATAGCTTCCGAAATGTGTTCCGCAGTTATATTTTCCGAATCAGCAAGGTCAGCAATAGTTCTGGCCACTTTAAGGATCCTGTCGTAAGCTCTTGCTGAAAGACCTCTGAGTTCCATGGCTGTCTTCAGAAGTCTTCCACCCGCATCGTCCAGATGGCAGTATTTTCTTTGCATTGCAGGCGACATCTGGGCATTTGAATAGACCCCTTTTACGGAACCAAACCGTTTCGCCTGCAATGACCTTGCTCTTATAACTCTTTCCCGTATAACCTCAGATTTTTCTATGGTTCCCGTATCGGACAATTTATCGTATTTTACGGGGACCACTTCAATGTGTATATCGATTCGGTCCAGCAGCGGACCTGAGATCCTGTTAAGGTATTTCTGTACCATTCCCGCGGTACACATGCATTCTTTTTCAGGGTGGTTATGGAATCCGCACGGACAAGGATTCATTGAGGCAATGAGCATGAAACTTGCAGGATAATCGCAGGTTGATTTGGCCCTTGAGATAGTGATGATCCTGTCTTCAAGAGGCTGTCTCATCACCTCAAGAACCGTGCGTTTGAATTCCGGTAATTCATCAAGAAACAATACGCCGTTGTGTCCCAGTGAAATCTCCCCGGGTTGCGGGAATGTGCCTCCCCCGACCAGTGCGACATCTGAGATCGTATGATGAGGTGACCTGAATGGTCTTTTGGTCATAAGGGCAGTATGATCGTCAATCTTACCTGCAACAGAATGTATTTTAGTGGTTTCAAGCGCCTCCTCAAGTGTAAGGGGCGGCATTATAGTAGATATCCGTTTAGCCAACATTGTTTTACCTGACCCGGGAGGCCCTATCATAACTAAATTATGATGCCCGGCAGCTGCCACTTCAAGTGCTCTTTTTACATTTTCCTGACCATGCACATCTGAAAAATCAACATCATATTTATTTGCTTCACTATTGAATATCTCCATCAGGTCCACTTTTACAGGATCAAATTTCCGGATCCTGTTAAAGAAACTTACAACGTCACCGAGGTTTTCCATTCCGTAAACATCCAGACCTTCAACCACTGCCGCTTCACGGGCATTTTTCATCGGAACTATAACTCCTTTGAATCCTTCTTCCCTGGCTCTGAGTGCTATCGGTAACACTCCCTTTACCGGCTGTAAAGTACCATCTAGAGAGAGCTCTCCCATAAGAATGAATGATTCGATCTCACCATTGATGACTTTTTCATCAGCTACCAGGATACCCATGGCAAGAGGCAGGTCGTATGATGAGCCCTCTTTGCGGATATCAGCCGGAGCCATATTTATCAATACCTGCTTTCCGGGCCAGTGATGGCCAAGGGATCGCATTGCCGATTCAATTCGCTGCTGGCTCTCCTTTACTGCAATATCAGGCAACCCTACAAGAAAAAAACGGATACCCCGCGACACATTAACTTCAATTGTTACAGTCACTGCATCAATACCTGCCACGGCACTGGCAAATGTTCTTACTAACATAATTATTATTTTTTTAGCACATTAGGAAACACTGTACCAAATATAGGAAAATCGGGATAAACGACAAAAGAAAACCGTTAAAAGTTGAAGAGATCCTCCTTCGCTAAAGCTTCGGAGGATGAAAGTTGAAGAAAGTTGAAGGTACCTGATGGTGCAACGGTATAATAGTCTGCAAAAAGATCCCCTCCCGGCTTTGCTTCGCTGAAACTACGCGAAAGCGAAGGAGGGGTGGTGGTGGTTAAATAATGGCACAATGTTTGCTTGGCTGAATCTACGCGAAAGCGAAGGAGGGGTGGGGGTGGGTAAATAATGGCACAATGACGAAATGGCGAAAAGGTGCAAAGGCAGAATTGAAAATTAATTGACCCCGGAATCTTCATCTGATCTTCATCTGGTTGTTTTTAATTTGCATTAGCGCCAAGTTGAATCTCAATAATTAATTAATTGAAACTCTACATCAAAAATATGGTTTGTATCCGGTGTCGGATGGCAGTAAAATACGAACTGGAAAAACTCGGATTGCATCACACCAGGGTCGAATTAGGAGTGGCTGAAATCAAAGAGGACCTTTCAACAGAGCAATGGGATAATCTGAGCATTTCCCTGAAAGATATCGGGCTCGAATTAATGGATGATAAGAAAAACATCATGGTTGAAAAAATAATGGCCACAATAATTGAACTGGTACACTATAATGAAGGTCAAATCAAATTAAACCTTTCCGATTATCTGACTGAAAAATTAAATTACAAATACACATACCTTACAAATATTTTCTCCGAAGTTAAAGGGATCACCATTGAAAAATATTACCTGTCCCATAAAATAGAGAGGGTAAAAGAGCTGTTGGTTTATGATGATCTCAATCTTACAGAAATTGCCTGGAAACTTCAATACAGCAGCGTGTCACATTTGTCAAACCAGTTTAAGAAAATGACAGGACTTACTCCTGTCGACTTTAAAAACCTTAAGAACAAAAAAAGCAGTGCTTTGGGCGATATGTGAATTATGTAACTTTATTTAAAATTTATGTAACAATTATCCGGTCAGACGTGACGACATTTGTACTGTACAAATTCATAAGTTAGGGTCAGGGTTAGAGTTAGGTTTAGGTTAGTTAGAGTATATTCCATTCATCCAAAATCAAATTCAATTGGATGGATGGAATTACTTTTTTATGAATAAATTTAAAGATATTCTGCTTTAAAGGAAATTTTAAATGTATGATCATAGAATAGGGTCATTACAATACTCCTTTCGCATACAACTTTTACAGTATTTGCCCATCCAGACTTCATCAAACTGGTTCATAATTGCCTCAACTATTTCGGGATCAGTTGTAATAAAGCCTGATTCAAAGTTGCGGGTATTTGCACCTTTTATCCCTAATCCTGCCCCGGTCAGATTTGCAGATCCTGAATAGGCAAATTTGCCGTCAATAATAATGTGCTTGAAATGAACTCTCGGGCATAGCTGCCTCTCCATATTCTTCCATAGCAAAGGGTATTTGTCAAAACTTTTTCGAAAGTTAACACCAGGGTCTTTTGCATGTAAAAGGCGAATGGCGATTTTCCTTTTT
>CAZKMH010000059.1:0-12828 GCA_964553395.1 uncultured Rikenellaceae bacterium
CCCCGGAGGCAATCCTGATTTGCTGTTCAATCAGATCAATTCCTGTAACAATCTCTGTAACCGGATGCTCAACCTGGATCCTTGTGTTCATTTCCATGAAATAGAAATTCCTGTCTGAATCAAGCAGGAACTCAACTGTTCCGGCAGAGGTATAGTTCACCGACCTGGCAATACGGACAGCCATTTCACCCATTTTCTTCCTGAGACTTTTGTCAAGAGCTGACGAAGGGGCTTCTTCCAGCAGTTTCTGGTGCTTCCTCTGTATGGAGCATTCCCTTTCCCCGAGGTGTACAATATTTCCTTTTGTATCTCCAAGTATCTGAAATTCAATGTGTTTTGGATTTTCGATATATCTCTCAATGAATACTGACGGATCCTTGAATGCTTTTTCCGCTTCCTTGCTGGCGATATAGAACATTTTCTCCATTTCCTCGGCCTTCCGTACGATCCTCATGCCTCTGCCTCCACCCCCTGAAGCAGCCTTGATAATTACAGGGTAGCCTATCTTTGAAGCAATGGCAATTGCTTCTTCCACATCAGCGATATTTCCGTCACTGCCCATAGCCATTGGAATCTTATTTTTAAGGGCGAGACGGCGGGCAATTGTCTTGTTCCCCATTTTATAAATGGCATCAGGGGAGGGACCAATGAAAATTATCTTGTTATCGATACATTTCTGGGCGAAATATGCATTTTCGGCAAGAAATCCATAACCGGGATGGAGTGCATCTGCGCCTGTTTCAACAGCTATAGAAATGATTTTCTCAATATCGAGGAATACAGGTATCTCAGAAATATTATCACTTATATCATATATTTCATCCGCAAATGAAAGATACATTGCAAGCGGCTCAAACGCTGTTCTCACTGCAACCGTCCGGATATTCATTTTTCGGGCTGTCTTCATTACCCTTATGGCTATCTCACCCCGGTTTGCTATCAGTATCTTCTTGATCTTCATTTTAAATACACTTTACTTTACCCGCCACATACCTCAAAAGGGAAGGGAATTTTATTATCGCCGTTGAGCCGTTGTGTCCTTTGGCCACCGTAGCTTTAGCGAAGGTGGTTTGAGCCGTTGTACCGTTATAGCGGCATATTCCCATGTTTTCGTGACGGCACCTTCACCCATTTATTACTGAGTGCATTTAGTGCGGATAGTATCTTCTTTCTTGTCACTGCAGGGTCAATTACCTCATCAATGTAACCGCTTTCATCGGCGATGAAAGGATTAGCAATTTTATCGCGGTATTTTTTTACCAGTTCCTTCTTCAGTTCGGCAGGATTCTTTGATTCTGCAAGTTCTTTACGGTAGAGGATGGCAACAGCGCCGTCAGGTCCCATCACTGCTATCTCTGCAGTTGGCCATGCAAAGCTGAAGTCACCTCCCAGGTTTTTGCTGTTCATCACTATAAATGCACCACCGTATGCTTTCCTCAGAATAATGGTAATTTTGGGAACGGTAGCTTCGCTGTAGGCAAACAAAAGTTTGGCACCATTACGGATGATGCCTCTGTGTTCCTGTTCGGCTCCGGGAAGAAATCCGGGAACATCCTCGAATGTAAGGATAGGGATATTGAAAGCATCGCAGAACCGTATGAACCTGGCACCCTTTACCGATGAATCAATATCGAGAACACCGGCCAGAACCTTAGGCTGGTTTGCAACAATCCCGATTGTTCTGCCCTTGAGCCTGGCAAATCCTGTTACCAGGTTCTGCGCATACAGCTCTGCAGTCTCAAAAAAACTGTTTCTGTCAACAACAAGCCGAATAACATCCTTTACATCATATGCCTTGTTAGGATCATCAGGTACAATATCCCTTAGTTTTTCACAGACATCAGTAACACTGCCATCGTCAAATACTAAAGGAGGATTTTCAACATTGTTAGAGGGCAGATATGAAAGGAATTTCTTTAGAGCAAGTATTGTGTTCTCCTCATCATCATAAATCATATGGGCAACACCGCTCTTCCTGGCATGGACCTCAGCACCGCCCAGTCCGTCGAATGAAACCTCCTCATTGAGCACTTCCTTTACTACATTGGGGCCGGTCACAAACATGTAGCTTGTGTTGCTCACCATAAAAACAAAATCTGTAAGGGCGGGAGAGTAGACAGCGCCTCCTGCTGCAGGTCCCATTATTACGGAAATCTGGGGAATGATGCCGGAAGATTGTATTATGTTTTGAAAGATAGTGGCATATGCGCTCAGACTTGCTACACCTTCCTGGATCCTTGCACCTCCTGAGTCCATCATCCCGACAATTGGAGATCCCATTTTAAGTGCCATTTCCTGGATCTTGCAGATCTTCCTTGCATGGACCACGCCAAGGGAGCCTCCCATAATTGTAAAATCCTGTGCATAGGCAAACACGAGTCTCCCGTTTACCATTCCGTGTCCGACAATGACACCGTCCCCGAATGTTCTCTCTACTTTTCCGAACTCAACAGGCTGATTGGCCGGAGTTACGAAAGTATCAATCTCCTCAAAGGTCCCGGCATCGAAAAGCAGGCTTATCCTCTCATGGGCAGTCAGCTTGCCTTTTAAATGCTGTTTTTCTGCCTGTTTGTGACTGTACTGTTTTTTGAGCGCTTCAAGGCGTTCGAGAAAGGCTTTATAACTCTTGCCCGAAAGATCCATACCCGATTTTATTAGTGATACCCGACTTTAACCAAAGCATGCAAGAAATCTGTTCTTTAGGTCCGGTATTTTTTTTCGGGGTTAAAAATAGTCAATCTCAGGGTAATTCCAAAAAATCTTCGACCGGAGAAGATTCCTCTTCCATATTTATCTTATAATGAATCATATAGATGCTTTCTCCTTTCGACAACACCGGTTCTCTCCCTCTCGCCTTCTCGCCTTCTCCCCTTCTCCCCTTCTCCCCTTCTCCCCCTCACTTCTTCTTCCCCGGTACAAACAATCCCTCCGCGTTCGATCCCATCAATCCCGCTTTTATCATGGAATCACTGGCCTTGTATAGTTTTCTGATCATTTTCCGGGAAACCAAAGGGTAGTGATGCAGCGATTCTATTTTATTCCCGATATATTCCAGATCCTCATCAGTTGTAGCCCAACTGCGTGATTCATAAACTGTAAGATCGAAAGGCCTCGAGTAAGACCTTAGGGATTTGTATCCGTCCACATTAAAAAAGAAGTCGAAATATGACATAACAAGCTCTCGCAATGACTTGTAAACAGGTTCCCTGAATCGCAATGAGGTAAAGTTTGACTTTGCTACGGATCCCCAGTGACCATCAATCCTGAAAACTGCAATTACATGATCATCATCATTTTCTGCCAGCATATCCACTATAAGAGGCCTGAAGCCGATGAACTGCAGTGCAGCTGCGGAAAAAAGAGCTCCCTCGAAACAGTGAGCCGAACGTTTTTTCATCACCCAACGGGGTGACCTGCATTCATAATCCGGATTGTACTCTATAGAATCAAGGAATGCCTGTATTTTATCCGGATTATCAAGAGTCTTCAGAAACCTTATCTCATCTTTATTCCATACCATGGGAATAGCACTTTAATAATAACTTTGATTTTTTAACCACATGACTGCAAGACTGTACGACTGCACGGCAATCTTAAACCAGCTTCCGGATTATTGCCCTCATTGAATCGTACTGTTCTTCCATACTCTCAACCAGTCTGAACTGGGCCCTGGCTCTCTGCAGATTATGATTTTCGTGATGAATCTTGAAATAATGATCGCCATCGATGTGATCAGTCAGGAACCGCAGGGCGATTGTATAAGTTATGAGCCTGGGAGCAAAAGCCAGATACTCTTTTTCAACAGTGTTCAGGGTTTCCCTGGTCTCGGACAGATATCCTGAAGCATAAGCTTCAAACAGGTTAATATCCATTTTTACCTTTGAGAGTTCTTTTTCATCCTCAGCGGCAATATTTGCAGCCGTCCTGATAGCATCTCCGAAATCATAGTGGACATACCCGGGCATTACTGTATCGAGATCAATAACACAAAGAGCTTTATCATTCTCATCCAGCAGGATGTTATTGAACTTTGTATCGTTATGTGTTATCCTGACAGGAATTTTGCCTTCCTTTCCCAACCTGAGGATTATTTTCATTTCCTCAGCTCTTTCATTGACAAACTTAATTTCATTTCCGGCACCTGACACTCTTCCAGTCGGGTCATCAGCCACCGTCTTACTGAACGTTTCAAGCCGTTTCCCGATATCGTGGAAATAAGGAATCGTTTCAAAGAGAGGTTTTCCCGGCAGATCAGCAAGCATTGCCTGAAACCGTCCGATAGCCTTTCCTCCCTCGAATGCCTTACCGGGAGTATCAACAATATTATATGAACGGTGATTTGAAATGAAGATGTACATCCTCCAGAAGCTGCCGCTCTCATCGGTGATCCAGCTTTTGCCATCCTTTGCAGGGATCAGGCACAGGCACTCTCTTTTTATGTCGGAACCTGGTATTGTGAGCAGTTTATTCTTTAGATGAACCGTGACCCTTTCGATATTATTCTGAAGTTCCGGCACGTTTTTGAATATCCTGTTATTGAGCCGTTGCAGGATAAAATCATCTTTTCCTATTTCTGCTGTTTCAACGCGGAAAGTGTCATGAATATGGCCGCTGCCGTAGGGTTCCCCATTTAAATATGTTCCGTCGGCAGTGAATCTGTCAAATATTTTTTTCAGTTCATTTGACATCTTTCAATCCCGCTTTGTATCCAATAAATGCATAGTACATTAATACCAGGTAGCAGGGGACACATAGCCAGTATGCTGACTGCGTGTTAAAAGCCACTGCAAGTTTGCCATATACCAGTGGAAGAAGAGCGCCTCCTGCAATTGCCATTATAAGTAATGCTGATGCAGTCTTGGTAAACCTCCCGAGGCCGTAAAGTGCCAGAGGCCACATGGCAGGCCAAACAAGGGAATTGGCAAGTCCCAACAGGGCAACAAAGAGCACAGTGACCGGCACAACAAGTTGAATTGGTTGAAGAGTCGTCAGATCTATGAAGGGCATTGTGAAAGACACATCCGGAGGTGTAAGTATGGCAACGAGAGAGAAAATAATTCCCAGAATTGTGCATATTTTAAGTGCATTGCCCTGCTTCAGATATTTCGGGATAAGGATTATTCCCAGTAAATATCCGATGATCATGGCAAACATGGTAAGAGAAGTGTAATACTTTGAAGATTCCATCGCGATGTTAAGCGATTGCCCGTATCTTATTATTGTATCGCCGGCTATCACTTCCACTCCCACATAAAAGAATAGTGCGATTACTCCCAGCACAAGATGCGGAAATTGCCATACACTTGTCTTTGTGGCAATTGCCTCGCCAACTGTTTCATCTTCAGCAACCGTGTCAACTTCAGGAAGGTGGGCTAACTTCAACAGCAAGCCCAGAAGCACCAGGATGATGGCCATCACAATATATGGCATGATAACCCTTTGAGCCATTTCATCGAGAAGCACCGCACGTGAGGCTGCATCAGCGGCCTGAGCAAGCTTCTGGTCAAGAATATTTGAATCTTTAAGGATAATGCTTGCAAGGATAATCGGGGCAATTGCTCCTGCGAACTTATTGCAGATACCCATGATACTAATCCTCTTTGCAGCACTTTCACGTGGACCGATGATAGTAATATATGGATTTGAAGCAGTCTGGAGAAGTGCAAGTCCTGTGCCCTCAACAAAAAGTCCGAAAAGGAAGAGTGCATAAGACCTGGTCATTGCCGCCGGAATAAAAATAAGAGATCCAATCGCCATTACCCACAGGCCGATCGACATTCCGAACTTGAATCCTGTTTTCTTCAGGACTGCTGATGAAGGAAGTGCCATCAGGAAATATGAAATGTAGAAAGCAAATGTCACAAAATAAGCCTGGAAATCATTCAGTTCACAGGCTGTCCTTAGAAAAGGAATGAGAATACCGTTGAGCCATGTTACAAATCCGAAGATGAAAAAGAATAAGCCAATGATGGTTATGGAAAAGATATAATCTTTCCTGCTTATTCCATTGGAAGTGATTTCGTTTGCCATAGGTTTTTCAGGTGAATTGATTTGAATTGAAGGCTTCAAATCTACTCTTTTTCTATAAAGTCGCAAAGAAATTTTCAAATTGTTTTTTAGTTTAAAAATTGCAATGTAATTCATCTATTCCATTATTTTTGTCAGCAGTGACCATCATAACACTTAATAAATATAATCCAAAATGGAAAATACGGTCCAGGTATCTGATGCCGGTAAATCACTCCGGCGGTCTCAGACTTTTGTAATCATTACGGCTTTCTGCTCCCTGCTTGCAATCGTCGGTTTTGCACTGTACGGACTCCCTTTCTTTTATGACTTTTATATTAAAGAATTCGGCTGGTCGCGTGCTCTGGTGACATCCGGTAATGCTCTTGGAAAGTTGCTGGTGGCGCCAATGGTTGGTTTTTTTGCCGGCTGGATAATAGACCGTTATGGTCCTAAAAGGATGCTGATGGCAGGGGCTTTAATGACATTAATGGCTCTTGTCGGATTGAGTACAATGAAATCTCTGGGATTATTCTATCTGAGCTATATTTTTGTTGCACTTGGTTATGTATTTGGAGGTCCATTGCCATGTCAGGTGCTCATTTCCAGATGGTTTACAAAAAACAGGGGAAAGGCGATGGGGATAGCTTACCTTGGGATCGGAACCGGTGGTTTCCTGGTACCACTTATTGCAGCCGGTCTGATTAATAACTTTGGCTGGCGCCTGGCCCTGATTATTCTCGGCCTTTTAATAGTCCTTATAGCAATTCCTCTTTCACTTTTTGTCAAGGATTCTCCATCTAAAACCAGTGTTACGATTAAACCTGAACCTGCCGTACCTATAAAAAATATTCTGACGAATCCTTACTTTTACCTCCTTGCTTTCGGCAGTATGTGCTCAATTGCAGCTGTAGGAGGTGTTAATCAGCATTTTAAGCTTTACCTTGTTGAACACGATTTTACTCAGAACAGCGCTGCCCGTATTATATCTCTGGTATTGTTTTCAAGCCTTGCAGGAAGGATAATTATGGGATGGCTTGCAGATCTGTTTCCCAGAAAATATGTGATGATACTCATATATCTGATTGTAGGAGGATCTATACCTCTGTTACTGCTCCCGGATTTTTCGGGAAGATTATACATCTTCGCAGTTATCTTTGGCATCGGTTTGGGCGGTGATTACATGATCATTCCGCTGATGGCAGGTGATCTTTTCGGCGTGAGGACTCTCGGAAGAGTTATGGGAATTATCCTTGTTGCCGATGGAATTGCTGAAGCTTCAATGCCGATGCTGGTTGGGGCTATCCGTGATGGCTCTGATAGCTATTCGCCGGGATTTATTGTCCTCATTTGTGTTGCAATTGCCGGGGTTGTCATCGTATCATTCCTGCCGAAACACAGGAAAATCACGGAAGCTGAATTAAGCAGGTAAATCCGGAAGTCCGCTTTGTGGCCGGGGAAAAGTGAAATTCAGTCATGAAATATTGCCTTCACCAGTTTCTCCGAATTTTTGATATTATCATTATTTTGTGATAAAATCCGTTCCCGCTCTGCTATCATTTCTTCGGAAAAAGGAATATACATCAGATTGTGAATCATGCGGATCATTTCATCAGCAGTATTTGCGATACTGCAAAGGATTTCCAGTCCTGATCCCTTTACAGTTGTATTATTCACCAGACAGTGTCTTCCGCTGAAAAGGGAGAGAAGAAGCTTAAGTTTCAGCCCGTTTACAGCCTTCGTTGGAAGCAGATTGATATGTGCATCCCTGATAAGTCCTTTCATAATCTGATCATCCGGATTTGATATGAGGCTTATATTGCTATGAGATTTAATCATGCCGGCCAATCGTTCGGGCGGATTCTTTCCTGCAATAATACACTTGTAAGGCACTTCTGAAAAAACACCGGTAATCAGGAATTCTGAAACTGCAACATTCTCATTAACTGACAGATCACCATGATAAAGAATAAAATCACCGAGACCCGTAAGGCATTCTGTCCGGTCATAAGGGTGAAATGAGGGGATCAGCACTGAATTATGAAACTTACTGTTGAAATACTCCTGGTCAGTATCGGATACAGTCAGAATAGTCTCTGCTTTTTTCAGGATACTCTCATATCGTCTGAGTTTTACCGACTCAGTCTTATAGTAGAGTTTCTTAAAAATATCTTTTTCAAACCGTTCAAGGGTTCTGTAATATTTATGTTCAATATTGTGGATCCTGACAGCTTTTAATCTTTCCGATAAAGCCTGATGGCCGAGTAAAAGAGTTGTCTGTATCCCGTCAAAAAGGACAGGATAGTCATCCTTTAACAGATTTTCCAGAAGTTTTTCTGACTTTCTTGAGCATACAGAGTAGGGGAGAAATGATAGCTGACTGATAAATGATATATTCCTTGGGTAATACTCTACAGAATCGCAGAATGATTCCAGTTCCCTGCTCCGGGAACGGCCATATTCAAATGCATGAAGCCGGATGCCAACCCCGGCATTGTGTAATGATCTGATACGGTGAAAGCAATCGATAATACCGCCATAATCCGCAGGGTATGGTATATTCAGGGTGACGATATGTAATTTTTTTCCCAGATTTATTTAAGGTAGCTGACAGTACATAAAGGTAAATATTTAACTTTAATGCCGGTTCAATTAATTTATTTTATACCCAATGTCAGTATCTGCTCAAAACCTCGGTTCCGGACCTGTTTCAAAAAGTTCTCAGACCTATATTGTTATTACCGCATTCCTTTCCCTCTTTGCGCTTGTCGGATTTGCCTATTACGGATTGCCTTTCTTTTTTGATTTTATGACCAGGGAATATGGATGGTCAAGGACAGTTATTACTTCCGGAAACGCTCTGGGCAAGCTGCTTGTGGGTCCATTGTTCGGATTTATCGCCGGCTGGCTGATTGATAAGTATGGTCCGAGAAGGTTGATGATGGCGGGAGTGCTGTTGATGGGAACGGCACTTATAGGATTAAGCTTTGCCGACAAACTTGGTCTTTTTTACCTGTTTTATATCTTCAATGCACTCGGTTATGTATGTGGCGGACCATTGCCCTGCCAGGTGCTGATCTCCAGGTGGTTTGAAAAAAATCGCGGTAAAGCTATGGGGATTGCCTACCTTGGTATTGGTGCCGGAGGGGCCCTCGTCCCTCTCATCGCAGCCGGTCTCGAAAAAAACTACGGATGGCATAATTCACTTGCAGTATTGGGTGTACTTGTTATCCTGATTGCTTTCCCGATGGTCTTTTTTATCAGGGGTGCTTCAACAATAACGACCAGCCATGCAACAAAAGAACCTTCTGTTCCGATTAAAAGTATTCTTACAAACCGTAACTTTTATCTGCTTGGTTTTGGAAGTATGTGTGCCATTGGTGTTGTGGGTGGAGTAAACCAGCATCTTAAACTTTATCTTCGCGACCTTGACTTTGCACAAACAGAAGCAGCACATGTGATCTCCCTTGTCCTTCTCTCGAGCCTGTTTGGCAGAGTCCTGATGGGCTGGCTTGCTGACCTTTTTCATCGCAAATATGTTATGATACTGATCTATATGATTGTAGCCCTGGCTATTCCATTGTTACTGGTGCCAGATTTTACCGGACGCATTTATATTTTTGCAGTCATCTTCGGGATCGGCCTTGGAGGCGACTACATGATCATTCCTCTTATGGCAGGAGATCTGTTTGGTGTGCGTGCACTGGGCAGGACAATGGGGATAATACTTGTTGCCGATGGCGTTGCCGAATCCCTGTTCCCAATGTTCCTCGGAAGGATGTTTGATATAAATAATAACTATTCACTCGGCTTTATAATATTGATTGGCGTCGCACTTACAGGCGCTTTAATCGTATCGTTTCTGCCAAAAACAAAGAATGTATAAACTGCAAACAAATGAAAAAACAGATTAAGTTAATTACAGCATTTATCGCTATTTTTATATTCGCCGGAATGACACCGGCAAAAAAAACACACTTCATAATGGAGGAGAATAGCGAGGGTATAAAGCTTCTGGAAAACGGGAATCCTGTTTTCTTTTATCAGCGTGAACCGAAAGCAGTAAAGAATTTGTTCAGCTTCAACAACTATCTGCATCCGGTTTATAATCTACAGGGTGATAACATAACTGAGGAATTTCCTTCTGATCACCTGCATCACCGTGGAATTTTCTGGGCCTGGCATCAGATTTATATTGATAATCAGAGCATTGGGGACCAGTGGATGATGGAAAATATCTCCCAGGAGGTAGCAAGAGTTAAGAAGAAAATGAGTAAAAAAATTGCTCAATTTAACATAGATGTTTTATGGAAATCATCAGCCTGGCAGAATGGAAAACCCTTTGTTGAAGAGAACACAACAATAACAGTTCACAGGAGTGAGGTGAATATCCGTAAAATTGATTTTGAGATTGTCCTGAAACCTCTTACAACCGGAGTTCAGTTAGGCGGGTCGGATGATGAAAAAGGTTATGGAGGATTTTGCGTAAGGGTAAAGCTGCCTGAAAATACAGTTTTCACTTCCGGGAAAGGTCGTGTTACACCTCAGAATCTCCAGATAATTTCAGGTCCCTGGATGGATATTTCCTCTAGTCTTAACAGCAACGGTGAAAAAACCGGACTTGCAATACTCTGTCATAAATCGACACCGCACTACCCTGAGCCATGGATACTCAGACAGGAAAGAAGCATGCAGAATGTTGTTTTTCCGGGCAGGGAAAGAACTAAACTTGATAATCCAGTGACACTGAGGTACCGGGTGGTGATCCATAATGGTGACGCAAACACTCTGGATCTGTCAGCCCTTCAGGCGGAATATAATAAAATGTATAAAGGAAAATAGGAACAACCGGTGAACCTATCCGAACTCAGGACCCGCGATCAGATACTGATATTGTGCCTGTCCCGGGTAAGAATTATTATTAAGATACATCCTGATAAAATACCGCTGTTTAACAAATCCTGCCGATTCGAGCCAGGTGGTAAAATTAGTTTTATCATCCGGAACATCCAGAACAACAGGCTTATTAAAAAGTGATTCCGAGGCTTTTATAAAAAGTGACCTGGCTGCATCCGGTGAAAAGGCAAAGAGGGGACCGATATGATTAAACCTGATGCCGTCCCTACCAAAAACATAGCCTTCGGGCTTGCCGTTTTTCCTGATCATGAATGCTTTACCGGGATAAGATTCAAAGAGAGTTCTGATAAGATATGCTCTGTCAGCACCGAATAACTCTCTGTCAAGATTCAGTATTGCGGGAAGGCTCTCCGGCTCAATCTTAATGGATTCAAAACCAGAGGAATCCTTTCCCGGATTTCCTGATGAAGGATTCGTCATCCTGTAGATTAAACGTTCTTCGGTGAAGCCCAGCTTCCGGTACAACGGCTCACCGGCAGGCGTGGCATCCAGTTTGACAGATCTTACCACCGAAAGCAGTTCAATCATACTTGTGAGAAGCATTTTTCCAACTCCCTGTCCCCTGCAGGTTTTATCGACTATAACCATGCCAATCCAGCCCACTTCATTTGAATGATTCAGACCGGTTGCAGTTCCGGCAACCAGGTTGTTCTGTTCCGCAACTATACAGATGTTCAACGGATTCTCAATCAATAATCTCCAGTCCCGTTCAGTCTGGTTCCAGCCCTCGAGGTACGATAATTCCATAGCCCTCTTCAGGTCATTAATATTCATTGGTCTGATAGAGACATCGGAATTACCGGACATAAAAATCCCTGTTATTGATTATGAGAGCCATTTATGGAGGTTCTCAGTAATAAATGCATCATCATTTAGTTCAGGGTAGGCAGCATATACCCTGTCTATCTCTTTATTCTGGCCGGGCGAAAGCTTTTCATCCCTGTCAAGTGTCCAGATTCCTTTAAACAAGCCCTGTCTCCGCAAAACCTCATGAATCCCCGTAATGCACCCCTTATAGTTATTGGCTGTATCAAAGAATGCTGAATTGCAATCTGTGATCTTGTTAGCCAGGATTAATGCTTGTTTGAAGTCACCCTTAAAAACACCACTATGAACATCATCCAGAAGCTGTACTGCAGAGCGGGTCCATACAGCCCAGTGCCCGAGCAATCCGCCGGCGATCCCCTTTGTAATTGTTTTTCCTTCCGATTGAATTTTGTATTCTGAAAGAAGGTCAATAAGAATATTATCATCATTCCCTGTATATAAAGCAATTTCCTTTGACCGGCCTGATTCAACAACTCCGCGCACAACATCAAGTGTCTGATATCTGTTGAACGGAGCTATTTTTATTGCGATAACGTTCTGTATCTGAGCAAACTCCCGCCAAAAATCAACATCGAGTATTCTTCCCCCGACAGCCGGCTGGAGGTAGAAGCCAAATAATGGCATTATCCCGGCAACTTCCTTACAGTGTTTGATAATTGTACTGTTCGGGGATTCCTTAAATGCAGCCAGACTTAAAAGAGCAGCATGAAATCCAAGTTTCGATGCAGTTTGCGCCTCTTTTAAAGCCTGACCGGTTTTTCCAATAACGCCGGCAATCCGGATCACAGGTTTTCTGGTATTGGCGGTAAACCTGTCGAATTCTTCCCTTGCAATCTCCAGCAGGGGAGAATATAGATTAATTTCCGGCTGTCGTATTGCAAACTGGGTGGTATGTACTCCGACTGCAATTCCTCCTGCACCGGCATCAAGATAGTATCGGATCAGCGCTCGCTGACGCCGTTCATCAAATATCCGTTTATTGTTTAGTGCAAGCGGAAGAGCGGGGATTACAACGCCCTTATTGAGGGCTGCTCTGACATCTTTTGGGATCATCTGTTTTATTATTATGAATTTTGC
>CAZKMH010000060.1:0-7406 GCA_964553395.1 uncultured Rikenellaceae bacterium
GTGGAGGTATGATGGTACCACCACCTCTGCGGTTACAGGGATAACAAGCATCTCGTCGCAGGCTATGGCCAATGTCAATGGCGACCTATATATTGTGGCGAACGACGGGACCCACGGAAATGAGCTGATGAAGAGCGGCCTTAAGGATTCTTACCGACAGGCATTTGCCGAATTCATAAGAGCCAAGGAATATGTCGGCGATTATGAAGGTATCGACAATAAGATCCAGGAAGCAAAATACCTTGGAACCAGCAGAGTATTTGTTTCATTGCAAAATACCACAATGGTAAAATTTCCTCAGGAATTTGAGGAAGACCTTCTTTCAGTTGATCTTCAGGCACTTAACAGTGAATGGGTTGAGTTCCACACTATCAGCCTGGATAAAAATACCGAGTACGATTATTTTATAAATGTGAATGTCAGGAACATCCTGGTCAGCCCCGATCAGACCGCGCAGCTGGATTCAGTTATAAAAAGAGATGTTGAGGATGGATTCTCTTACCGTCTCGACAGTAAGGGTAATGTTATGAAAGATACCCTGGGGAATGACATAAAAGTTAAAAAATATAAGACACTTCAGTGTGCCATGATATCCACACTTCAAACCAAATCATGCCGGATTGAAGGTGATATTGAGGTTATACAGACAAATCCCAATAAACTCCTGAAAAAGGATCCGATGGGAGCCCAGGCAACTTTCGAGAATATTTCCGCCAGAGCACTTGGTGACATCGGGGCGCTTAATTCATCGCAGCTGGCAAGGACCAGAACTCAGGTGGTCCCTTTCCCTTCCGACATTGAAATGGTATTGCGCTGCTCCGAATCACTCAAGCAGGCAATCAGGGGTTCTATACAATCAAACAGGAGGTTGATTATCTGACAGATGATTGAGACTGGACGACCGGCAGAAAGGACTGTGCTTGTTGGAATAAATTACCCCGGTCAGGAGGAACGTGAGACAGAAGAATTCATAGATGAGCTCTCCTTTCTGGCAGAGACTGCCGGAGCCGTGCCTGTGAAAAGATTTATCCAGAAACTTGATATTCCAAATCCGATAACATTTGTCGGCTCAGGTAAGATAAATGATATAGCACATTATGTCGGAGAAAACAAAATTGACATTGCTGTCTTCGACGATGAACTATCTCCTGTTCAGTTGAGGAATATTGAGAAAATCCTGCAATGCCGGATCCTTGACCGTACAAACCTTATCCTTGATATTTTTGCAAAACGTGCCCGTACTTCTCATGCCAGAACGCAGGTTGAACTGGCACAGTACCAGTATCTTTTGCCAAGGCTTAAAAGAATGTGGACACACCTTGAAAGACAAAAAGGCGGAATCGGTCTGAGAGGTCCGGGTGAAACTGAAATTGAGACAGACCGCAGGATTATCAGGGATAAGATCACTTTGCTTAAGGAACAGCTTAAGAAGATCGATGTACAGATGTCTACCCAGCGAAAGAACCGTGGTAAGATGGTAAGGGTGTCCCTTGTCGGCTATACAAATGTCGGAAAATCTACTTTAATGAACCTTCTCAGTAAATCGGATCTCTTTGCCGAAAATAAGCTCTTTGCAACTCTCGACACAACTGTCCGGAAGGTTGTTATCGGGAATCTCCCGTTTCTGCTTTCTGACACTGTGGGATTTATACGAAAACTTCCGCACGACCTTGTCAAATCGTTCAAATCGACTCTTGATGAGGTTCGGGAAGCCGATCTGCTGCTGCATATTGTGGACATCTCTCACCCTGGTTTCGAGGAGCAGATAGGAGTAGTAAATGAAACACTCCGCGAGCTGGGCACAGTCAATAAGCCTTTGGTTATGATCTTCAATAAAACAGATGTATTCACATATGAGGCTAAGGATGACGATGATCTGACTCCTGCAGGGAAAGAGAACTTTTCACTCTCCGACCTTAAAAAAACCTGGATGGCAAATGACCGGAGTCATCCGACAGTCTTCATTTCTGCAAAAACAAAGGAAAATATCAATGAATTGCGCAAGGTGCTCTATGAAGAGGTGAAGAAGATACATATAACCAGGTATCCGTATAATGATTTTCTGTTTATAGACCCGCCACCCAGCCTTATTTAAATCTCACGAACTCATCCCCTGCCCCCGTAGGGGCATACTCTAATAATCAGTACAATTTCTTCTCCACCATATACTCTGCAATCTGGATTGCATTCGTTGCTGCACCTTTACGTATATTGTCAGATACGATCCAAATATTCAGACATTTCTCCCTCGACAGATCCCTTCTGATCCTGCCGACAAACACCTCATCCCTGTTATGTGACATGATTGGCATCGGGTATTTGTTCTGCGACGGATCGTCATAAATAACTACACCGGGAAATTCGCTGATAAGCGATCTTACTTCCTCTATATCGAAATCCTTTTCAAATTCAATGTTTACAGCCTCTGAATGTCCGCCGACAACAGGAATTCTGACAACCGTTGCGGTGACCTGAATGGTCTGATCTTCAAGTATTTTACGAGTCTCATCAATAAGCTTCTGTTCTTCAGTGGTGTACCCGTCTGCCTGAAAAGTGCCACCATGAGGGAAACAGTTCATGTCGATCGGGTAGGGATATGCCATCTCTCCTTTGATCCCTTTCCTTTCATTCTCCATTTGGGTGACTGCTTTCACTCCGGTACCTGTTACTGACTGGTAAGTAGCCACGACCAGCCGTTTGATCCTGTATTTCCTGTGAAGAGGGGCAAGAGCCATTACCATCTGGATTGTAGAACAGTTCGGATTTGCAATTATCCTGTCGCCTTTTTTGAGTACATGACTGTTTATCTCGGGAACAATCAATGGTACTTCTTTATACATGCGCCATGCTGAGGAATTATCTATTACCACTGTTCCGTTCTTTGCAAAAACCGGAGCCCATTCCTTTGATATTGATGCCCCGGCAGAAAAAATTGCGAATTCCGGTTTAGCATTGACAGCGTCCATCACACTTACAACTTTAATGGGGAAACCTCTGAATATAACCTCCTTACCAACCGATTTCTCGGATGCAACTGGAATTAACTGTGAAACAGGAAAGTTTCTCTCCTCAAGTACATTCATCATTGTCCGTCCCACCATACCGGTAGCTCCAACAACAGCTGTCTTCATAATTTCGGGATTTGAATTTTTCAATTTCTTTATTATATTTACCTTAAGTTAAAAACGGTCAAAATTAACTTTTTTCTGATTCCGTCCCGCTGCATGAAAAAAGTTTTTTTAGTGATTTTGTGTTTGCCCGTATTGGTATGCGGACAAATCACTGAGATATTTGGATCCGGTGCTGTAAATAACTTGCTCCGGGCACAAACGGGAGATGTCGTATTTACCGAAATAATGGCTGATCCGCTGCCGGAGGTTTCATTGCCCGGAGAAGAGTATCTGGAAATTTACAACCGGTCTCCAAACACATACAATCTTGAAGGCTGGAAACTTGTTGCAGATGACCAGCAGGCAATATTCCCCCCGATAGAAATTGATCCGGGTGAATATATGATATTATGCTCATATTCAGACACATCATTATTCTCTCCCTTTGGGAAAACACTAGGATTGAAACCATTCCCTGCCCTGATCAATGATGGCAGGATCTTAACCTTAATGGATAGTCCCGGGAACCTTATCGCCGGTGTCGAATATTCATCTGCCTGGTACGGAAATGCTTTGAAAGCGGAAGGAGGATGGTCGCTTGAAATGATAGATACCGGCTTCCCGTTCTGTTTTGAAGGAAACTGGGAAGCATCAACTTCACGGAAAGGCGGAACTCCCGGCAATGTGAATTCATCATCACGGAGTAATCCTGATAATTTATTTTCAGGAGCCATTAATCTGTTCCTGATCGATTCTCTTACTATCACTGTAGTCTTCAATGAGCCCGTGTTCAGCCTTTCCGGTAACATCCCTGAAATCACTCCCGGGGGAATCCGGATTATTTCTGCATCACCTTGTGATCCTTTGTGTCGCCGCTTCAATCTGATTCTGGATAAAGCTATAAAAAGGGGAGAGGTATATACCCTTAATATCCCGGAAAGTGTCACTGATTTTGCAGGGAACCGGGCATCCGGGGATGGTTTGCGATTCGGGATCCCCGAGCCGGTTGAAAGAAGAGATATAGTTTTTAACGAGCTGTTATTTAATCCATTGCCGGAAGATCCGGACTATATTGAATTATTTAATCTGTCTGAAAAAGTAATTGACGCTTCAGAGTTGTTTTTAGCTTCCGTCGATGATGAAACCGGGAAAACATCAATTGCAAAACAGGTAACCGCTGAACAAAGATGTATTCTTCCCGGAGCCTTTTTTGTGGTAACTAATGATCCGGAGAAAGTTACTTCAGGATATCCGGCTTCTGTCAGGGAGAATATCTTTAAATCCGCCTCGCTGCCATCAATGCCTGATGACAGAGGACACCTGCTGCTTTTAAACAGGCAGATGGATTTAATTGATATCGTTATATATAACGAGAAAATGCACTATTCACTTCTCGCAGAAGATGAGGGAATATCACTTGAAAAAATCAGGCCTGATTTGTCATCGGATGAAAGCATGAACTGGCATTCCGCATCGGAGAGTTCAGGGTGGGGCACACCGGGGGCTGAAAATTCAGTTTCGGGGGGTGAATTATCCGTTACTGATGAGGTTGTTTTTTCTTCGGCAAAGATTTCTCCGGATAATGACGGATTCGAAGATGTGCTGGTTATTGATATTAATGGCAATGGTTTGGGAAATACTGTTTCAGTTACAGTTTTTGGCGAAACCGGAAGCCTGGTGAGAAAGGTTGCTGAAAATTATTTTGCTGGCAGCAGTGCATCTCTGGTCTGGGATGGAACTGAAGATGATGGATCACTTGTTCCTTCCGGAATTTATATTGTGTTGATCGAATTGTTTGATGACAGGGGTAAAACAAAAAGATGGAAGAAAGTATGTGCGGTGGTGAGGTGAATCCTAAAAATCCCCTTTTCGGAGGAATTCCCAAAAAATCCCCTCCGGGGAGGGGAGTTGAAGAACCCACTCCGGGCCCTTCCAGGGAGGGGAGTTGAAGAACCCGGTCCCGGGGAGGGGAGTTAAAGGACTATAACGACGAAATCATTTCCGTCATGATAGCAGTCATCCGCTCCTCGGTTTTGGCGGCTTCCTCAAGAACAGACTGATGGGTCGTATACGCTATCTTGCCCTCAACACCGAGATCTGTGATTATGCTGACTGCAAAACATGGGAGGTTCATATGCCTCGCAACAATTACCTCCTGAGTCGTTGACATTCCCACGGCATCGGCACCTATTATGCGGAAATATTTATATTCCGAGGGTGTTTCAAATGTAGGTCCCGAAGTAGAAAGATAAATTCCTTTCTGGACTTTTATCTTATGATCCTGTGCAATCAGAAGCGCTTTTTTAACCAGGTACTTGTCGTAAGCCTCTCCCATATCCGGGAAACGGGCTCCAACCCGGTCATCGTTTGGTCCAATAAGCGGATTGGGCAGCAGGTTAATATGATCTGTTATTATCATAATATCACCGATCCGGAAAGTAGGATTCAATCCTCCTGCTGCGTTGGAGAGGAAGAGGCATTTTATCCCGAGATATTTCAGGACCCGTACGGGGAATGATACCTCTTCGGGTTTATAACCCTCATAGTAATGAAACCTGCCCTTCATGACTACGATTTTCTTCCTGCCGAAATCACCGAAAACAAGCTTTCCTTCATGGCCCTCAACCGTCGGAACCGGGAAGTTCGGGATCTCTTTATAGTCAATCTCGATACAGTTCTCTATTTTGGCTGTGAGTCCTCCGAGACCGGTCCCCAGGATTATCCCTGCATCAGGATTAATGAATCCCCTGGCTTTCAGAAATTCTGTTGTTTCGTTTATTTTTTCTAACATAATCAATTATCAGATTATCAAACTCTTCCCTGGCACTATTTAAAAACCGGATAACAACCGGAATGTAATAGAATGAAGAACGAAACGGTTCAGCAATATTAGTGAATTCCCTTATCCTGACAGCATCCTTTTCGGTTGTTATTAAATATCTCAAAGGAGACCTGAGTCTGTTCCATGAATCCCTGATCTTATTGATATCCTTCAATGTGAATCTGTGATGATCACCGAATTGCAACATGATAATTTCACTGAAAGCTTTTTGCAGATACTTATGCAATGGTTCCGGATCAGCAATTCCTGTGACAATTACAATGCCCTTATCAGGATCTTTAATGGCTGTATTTATTTCAAATTCAGTGGCAGTTCCTTCAAACACTGGTACAGGATCTGCATGTCTTACAGATGTAAAGTAAAGATTCTGATATGGTGCTTTGGCGATTTCCCTGGCTATAATTCTCCGTTGAATCGGAGGCAGTTCCTCATTTGACTTTGTTATCAGAATTATGTCAGCCCTTGCCATATTGTGAGCGCTTTCCCTTAGATTTCCATAGGGAAGAAGGTGATCTCTTGTCATAAGCCGGTTCTGTGTCGATAGCAATATGGAAAGTCCGGGAGTGATCCTCCTGTGCTGAAATCCGTCATCCAGGATTATTATTCCTGTTCCGGGTTCCAGATTCAGGATATTTTTTACACCGCGAACACGGTTACTATCGACAGCCACAGTGATATCAGGGTGCTTTCTGAAGATCTGCATCGGTTCATCGCCAATATCGCTGACCTTCGATGCCGGACCGGCAAGTACGAAGCCTCTTGTTTTTCTTTTATATCCCCTGCTGAGAAAAGCAACATTGAATTCTGACTTCAGCAGTTCGATAAGATATTCCGCATGAGGTGTTTTACCTGTGCCGCCGGCGACCAGGTTTCCCACACATATCAACGGGATTTTGAAATCATGGGATTGCAGGATTTCGGTATCATAAAGAAAATTCCTGACGCCTGTTATAAATCTCCAGATAAGAGAAAACGGGTAAAGAATAATGCTCCGTTTTTCTACCATAAATCAATGGATCTCAATAAAATATGGTAACCTGGCTTGTATTCCCGACAGCTCTTTTATCTCAGTAAGCTCTCTGTAAAACCTGAATGAATCACCGAGTTCTTTTTTTAGCAGGTTCATTTTTAACTCACCACCAAGCTGACTCAGCAGCTTCATGTAAGGATCCTCAATTGCCGGGAGTTCTCTTATAGAGTAAGTTTCAATACCTGCCAGCGAGGCCGCTCCCTTGATCGCATCCTTCAATCCTCCAATTTCATCTATAAGTCCCAGTCTCAGAGCGCTGGTTCCGCTCCATACACGCCCTTCAGCTATGCTGTCAACCGATTCAAATGGCATTTCCCGTCCGGAAGATACTTTACTTACAAAATCGCTGTAGACTTTTTCGATGCTCATCTGCATAACCTCTTTCTCGTAGGTATCCATTGGACGGAATACCGAAGGGAAGTCC
>CAZKMH010000060.1:7416-12806 GCA_964553395.1 uncultured Rikenellaceae bacterium
CCGAATACTTGTTTGTGTTGACAACATCAGTGGTTATACCAAGCTTCTGTTCCAATAGTTTTCCTGCGTTCGGCACCAGTCCGAACACACCTATGGAACCTGAGATCGTTGTCGGATCAGCATAGATCTTCGTCCCGGGAGCAGAGATGTAATATCCTCCTGATGCTGCGTAATTTCCCATCGAGACCACAACCGGTTTTACCTGAGCAGCCAGTTCCAGCTCTCTCCAGATCAGGTCGGATGCTACTGCATTCCCGCCGGGGGAGTTCACTCTCAGAACAATAGCCTTAACCGAACTGTCCTTCCTCTCTTTCCTGATTATGTCAGAAAAGCGGTTACCGCCGATATTGTAGTCGTTGCCTTTCCCCATGACAATGGTACCGGAAGCGTATACTACTGCTATCCGGGTTTTGGTTGAATAAACTTTTTTAGGATTGGGCACCCTTGTATACTTTGACATTGACACAAGATTGATCTTGTCGTCGCTGGTCAATCCGGACAGAATTTTCAGGGTGTCATACAACTCATCGCGGAACAGAACACCGTCAACCAGCTTGCTTTCCAGTGCTCCCCGGGCAGTAAATCCTGCAAGCCTGTCGGCAAGCAGATTAAGCTGTTCCTCCGTGATACCCCTGGATTCCGACATCATTTTAACAGCATGGTTCCATATTGAGCCGACATAGTCCTTTATCTGCATCCTGTTCTCCTCACTGAGCTTCTCAAGAATATAAGGTTCCACAGCACCCTTAAATTTCCCGTGACGGGTAACCTGTACCTCAACTCCCAGCTTTTCCAGAGCTTTTTTATAGAACATAACTTCCCCGCTTAAACCCTTGAAATCCAGCATTGATGAGGGATTAATATAGATCCTGTCGGCTGATGTCGACAGGTAATAGCCCTCCTGCTGAAGCATGTAGTCGGAATAGGAAATGACAAATTTGCCGCTCTCTTCGCGGAACTTTTTCAGGGCATTGCGGATCTCTTCCGTTGTTCCCCATCCTGAAGGAAAGATTCCGTTTTCGATAAGAACTCCTTTAATCTTATCGTCTGATTCAGCTTTTTCAAGGTTCTGCAGAATATCATTTAGTCCGGGTGCGGAAGTTATGGTCATATTTATAATATCCAGACCTGCAAACGGATTGTGATTGGTTCTGTCAGGGATCGGAACGCCGGCCTTAAGTACCAGTACCGAGTTTCCGGTTATCGATGTGCTTTTATCGCCCGAAGCGACTATAATGCTCAGGCTACTGAGCATTATCAGGAACATAAGAAGAGATGCTATTATGATACCTGTTATTGTTGCCAGAGTATAAATCAGGAAATTTTTCATTGTAATAACATGTTTTAGAAATAGGAGCTAAATATAATTAAAAAACCGGGTAATTTTGTTGATTGTATGGTGATTTAATACATTTGAACAGAGGATAATTCATAAATGAAAACAGTTTATTTAGGCATTGGTACTAATTTGGGTGACAGGGAGGAGAATCTGAAAAAAGCGATTGGAATGATTGAGGTACATATCGGTACCATTAAGCTTTCCTCATCGGTTTATGAAACTGAGCCGTGGGGTTTTCAGAGCGGGAACTATTTTCTGAATATGGTCGTTGAGGTCGAAACCAGCCTCAGATCCTCAGGGTTACTGGGAAGACTGCTGATGATCGAGTCGCTTCTCGGGAGGCTGAGGCAAGGGAAGGAATACCAATCGAGGATTATTGATATTGACATTTTGTTCTATAACAACCGGGTAATCAAAAAGAAAGTTCTTACCGTACCTCACCCCGGGATTCAGAACAGGAGATTTGTTCTGGTCCCGTTAAATGAAATCGCCGGTGACCTGATACATCCGGAACTCGGAAAGAGCATCCGGCAATTGCTTGAAGAGTGCCCTGATAAAAGTAAAATTGCTAAAGTATAGTTTTTTACCACGGAGTCACACAAAGTAAATTCGGAGTTACACTGTTGGAATACAGAGGTTTACTCCGTGTTCCTCCGTGAAAACACTGTGTAACTCCGTGGTTAAGAAGAGGTTAAGAATTACAATAATCCGTTGTCCGCAAAGCTATAATAGTCCTTTTCCGAGATGATCAGATGATCCAGCAGCTGAATATCCATCAGGTTTCCTGCTTCCTTTATCTTTTGAGTGATCTTTGAATCCGATTCACTGGGATTAAGGTTGCCTGAAGGATGGTTATGGCACAGTATGATCCCTGAGGCGAGGCACTCGACGGCTTTTTTCATAACGATCCTTACATCGGTGACTGTTCCGCTTATCCCGCCCTGACTAAGCTTCATCCTGTTGATCACTTTGTTGGATCTGTTCAGGAAGAGTATCCAGAACTCTTCGTGTGAAAGATCGGAGAGCAGAGGCTGGAAGATCTCAGCAACATCTTTTGAGCATTTGATCTGTATAACATCCTGGACTTCAGCCAATTTTCGTCTCCGGCCAAGTTCAAGGGCAGCCGAAATTGTAACCGCCCGTGCCGGGCCGATACCGTGAAGTTTCCTGAGATCGCCAATAGAAAGTTTTCCAAGGCTGTTCAGGTTGTTATTTACCATGCTTAAGAGCTCGCGTCCCAGATCGACAGCCGATTTATCCCTGGTGCCCGAGCAGATCAGGATAGCCAGCAGTTCGGCATCACTCAGGCTTGAGGTGCCTTTCTGAATAAGTTTTTCCCTTGGCCTGTCCTCAGCAGCCCAGTCGGTAATTTTTAGTGACATACAGCGAAAGTTTTTATTCCATATGCAAGATATGAAATAAGAACAAAATAAAAAAGGCCGTCATGTGAGACGGCCCGGTAAATATTGGAGAATGATTTATTTCAGGTTGTTAATGTGTTTTACGATTGATGATTTCAGATTTGCAGCTTTATTCTGATGAATAATATGCTTCTTTGCCAGCTTATCGAGGATTGCTGTCATTTTGGGAAGCATCTCTTCGGCTTCTTTTCTGTTGGTTGTGGAACGGATCTCCTTCAGAGCATTACGCATTGTTTTTGCATAATACTTATTGCTCTCATTTTTGACAGCTGTTTGTCTGATCCTTTTTTCTGATGACTTGTGGTATGCCATGTTTAATTATAATTTTTTATCCTGCTCCGCTGTATTTTTTGCAGGCGCAAATATAATGATTTTTTATTATCTGACCTTTCTTTGAGCAAAAATTTAGTCACACAAAGGATTACACGAAGGATTCACGAAGTACATGAATTTTAAAAGCTAAATCGAAAAATTGTCAGTTAATTTAAAATATTACGGTAATTCAGGAGTGAGTTGAAGAGCAAATCCACCTCTGGGCAAAAGGTTAAATGATAATTTATCTGTCTTATTGACTGTTCGCATTTCCCTGTGCATTTCAGTATGAGTTTGATCACTGAAAATAAGTGCATTATAATTTTGACCTTCGTTTAAAAAATCCAAAAGGATATTCACTGTGCGTGTTTCATCGGTCATGCCACCAATATACCAATCCTTACCTTTACGGCGTGCAATTACGATATGGCTGGCCGGTATCCCTTCAATAAACTTTGTTTCATCCCATTCGGCAGGAACGTCCCTGATCATCTCTCTACCAGACCACTCGAGAAGTTTGTGGCCATGCTCAGCATAAATCTTCAAACCGGCTTCATAAATAATTGACATGGCCATTTGATATGCATGTGTTCCGGGTGACCGCTCGAAATGGATAATGGTATAACTTACGGGTCCCATTATGTTTCGGACATAGGGAATGGTCAGGTCGTTGGCAGCTGGCTTGTCCCTTCGTTCCATACCATCTACCCCTTCAAGGGTCATCAGATTGGGGAACTGCCTTCTTTCTCCTGTAGGCATTGTATTTCCATGAAGCTCAAGGAGAAATGTATTCTTTATCGCAAGATCAAATATCCAATCCCGCATCTGCAGACTTTGTTGTGTATCTTCGTAATCTCTCCAATCTCTTGGATTATCACTAAGTGTGTTATGATCAAAGAAATCAATCTTTGCGCCTTTAAGGCCCCAATTCGCATAACGCCCCATTGTTTCAGCAGCTTTCTCAGGGGTATTAAATTCACGGGTATGAGCCCATCCGATTACTTTTACATTTTTAGAATCAGCATATTCAATCATCTTCGGAACTGAGTCGCTGCCTCCCCACCGGTTTGCAAAACCTGCATCCGCCATATAATATTCCCAGCCCATTTCTGCAACAGCATCTATCCACATCCGGGGTTTGTCATTATCCTTTGCAATATAATCCCACATCACACGGCCAGGACGTACCCAATCCTTCACCATACCATCCTGTTTCAGAAATGCAGTGTCAGTTGGAGGGTTCAGATTTTCTACCAGATAAGATTCTACAATTTTCCCCGGATCATTTGGTGATATGATGACCATTCTCCATGGTGATTGAAAAGGAAGCGTTGTCTTTACCGGCCCTAATTTCTCCTGATCCAACGGAAAGCTATAACTGAATTTGGAACCTGACCTGTTAAAATGAGCCTGGATGTAATGACCATACGTTGCGGCCTGTCCCATCAACACAAAGTGATCGTGATCCCTGATATGGGCTAATACCGGATTTGACATCATTTCACCGTCAATCGGCCCAAGGGCACTCTCATAACCATACTTGTTGGGATGATTTTGCCCCCAGTAAGTGAAGTTATTACCGGCCAGATGAATGGAACTGTTTTCCTCGAAAATTTCAATTTCCCCATCACCTGGAATAACAAAACTAAAGGCTATTCCATCGTTATAAACCCGGAAAAGGATGTTCAGTTTTTGTCCATTCTTAATTAATTTTACAGTCTGTTCATTAGCATTATTCCTATAGGCAGAAGCCTTTCCCTGAGGCAGGGTGTAGGTTTCGTCAATCGTTTTGTAAGAATGGCCTTTAAGTTTTATCGCGGAGCGAAAATCTCCCAGGCTGGTATTAACTCCGATCTGACTTGCTGTTATTATTTCATGCTCGCGGCTCTTTACCAAATAGTTAAGACCCCCCTGTTCTTTATCAAGCTTTAGGGTGGCGGTAATTTGTCCATCGGGTGATGAAACAGTGAACTCAGATTTTGGGGAGCAGGCCCCCAAAAGACAAATCCAAAGAAATGACAATAATTTAAAAACGATTCTTATCATGGGTGTCAATTTAAATGTTAATATTTCTTCTCATTTATATCCGATATTTATCAATGCTTGTTTCCCGGGTCTTTCTGATAATTGTGCCAGTTTATGACTTTCCGTAATTACAGGAGTTCTTTTTATAAAATTACGTAATAGTTCCATTAAAATGAAAATAGTAACCATTTTACTGTTTTTGTAAATCATTAGATTTTTTTATAGAAACCGTCCCGACAGCTTTCAGTTGTTCAAAAAAAACATTTTTCATGGTCCCATTGGGTTGAAGGGGG
>CAZKMH010000061.1:0-12607 GCA_964553395.1 uncultured Rikenellaceae bacterium
TATTGATAACAATGTCGCAACCAGGAGCCACCATTTTTCAGGACCTTTTATAATTATCAGGCCGAGAATAAATAAAAAGATAATAATTGCTCCCATATAATGCGGACCATCTGTGCCGGGCTGAGTTCCCCAGTATCTCATTACCTGATTTACTGCCTGAGCTGCATTGTTTTGTCTCAAAGCTCTGACTGTTTCAGAATCACGGTCGAATGGCCTGCTGGAGCCTCCTTTGAAATCGGGGATCAGCAGGTTCATTGTTTCACCTATACCGTAGCTCCAGTGAGTTATATAATCCCTGTCGAGTCCGGAAGAGAGGTTTTTGTTCTCAGTTACCAGGTCCGATTTCCCCCGCATTGAATATTTACTGTATTCATAAACAGTATACAGGTTACCGAAATTAATGCCGACAGCAATGATAAACGGAACTATAAGAAGTGCGGAAGTTTTTAAGAATTTTGGAATTGTTTTTTGTTTTACCGACCAGATAAACTCGGTAATGATGAAAATCAGAAGACAGATCATTGCATAATATGTGATCTGAGGGTGATTTGCAAGCAGTTCCAGTGAAAGAATGAAAGCAGTGAACAGTGCACCTTTCAGCGCGTCATGCCGGTACGCATAATAGATGCCTCCTATCATGGGAGCCATGTAGGCAAGTGCTACCGCCTGTGTATTATGCCCGGCAGCAAGTATCTGAAAAAGAAATGAAGACAATCCGTACGCCAGCGCTCCGACAGCTGCTATCCACCGGTTAACCCCGAACATAAGAAGAAGGATGTAAAATCCCGTCATTGCAAGAAACAGCACCGACACCGGCATTTTGAATACTCTTAAAACATGGTCTGCATGTCTTACGAGATTCCCGGGATGCCGTGTAAGGATCAGATACCCCGGCATACCGCTGAAGATTGAATTTGTCCAGAGGGGATCCTTCCCGTTTGCCTCCCGATAGTCGCGGATCTCTTTCGATACATAAGTGGAAACATTCGAGTCGTTGGCCAACAGCACTTTCCCCTCAAGTACAGGATAGAAGTAAATATATGAAATAACCAGAAAGGCCGACACGATTAACAGGTGGGGGAGAAACTGCTTCAGGGATTTCATAATATCTTAATTATCAATTTTTATTATTTTCATATTTGCCGGACAAAATTATGCAATTCTTATTTATTTTACCTCAGGTTTTAACTATACTGATTAATTTGCAGCATTAATATTGGTTTCAGATCATCGGAAATTAACCTAGCAAAGCATGAATTCTTCCGCCGGGCCGAAAATTACAGTTATAACAATTTCATACAATAGTGTCGGGACTATTGAAAAAACCATTACAAGCGTTGCAGGACAGACATATGATAATGTTGAATATATTGTAATCGACGGAGATTCAAAGGATGGCACTGTTGACATCCTGAAAAGGTACAGGGATAAAATCGATATTCTCATAATTGAACCTGACAAAGGGATCTACTATGCCATGAATAAAGGGATTGACCGGTCAACCGGTGAGTGGATCTGTTTTATGAATTCGAACGATTATTTTTTTAATGACAGGGTAATTGAAGATGTTTTCAGTACCGTTCATGATGCAGATATTATTTATGGCTATTGCATTGATCCTGAAACAGATAAAAGTGTAAAACCATTAAGCCTTGACAAATTCTGGAAACGGATCCCGATAAATCATCAGTCGGCATTTGTTAAAGCGGTATATTACAAGGAACGGCCTTACGAAGTTAAATATTCAATAAGCTCTATATACGATTTCCTTTATTACTGGTATTGCAACGGATTGAAATTTAAATATATAGACATGCCTGTTGCAGTTTATGACATGAAGGGGCTCTCCTTTTATTCTTTTGCGTGGCTGTGGGATTATGTAAGGATAAGCATGAAATATTCGAAGGCGAAAAGGATCCGGGTTTTCTTCCGGTTTGTATACCTGGTTTTTGTGAGGATATATATAAATTTATTTATGAAGAGACCTGAATAGAATAGGATTAAACCTCTGATTAACCCGAAGTTACATGGAGGAGTCCACGGAGTATATTTTTAATATAAGATCTTTGATCAGAATCTTATCTTCGGTAACTTCCCTTTTGATGTAAAGACAATCATTCTGGGAGTTAAAAGTACCGTGAAAAGGCATTTTCTTAACAAAGCTGAAACCGAATCCCTCAAGATACGCGGTCACTTCCGGTAAAAGTTTTATTCCTTTGTATAACGGAATATTGAATAACTCCATATGAAGACCGATGCAGGAATTTCCAAGAAAATTTTCTGCTCCCCTGAGAATTTCATATTCTGCACCCTGGGCGTCAATCTTTAAAAAATCAAATGAAAAAGGAAGTTCCATCTCAATGAGGGTAGAATCGAGCGTTTTGCAATCGCATTCCGTTACCTTTATAAGTTTTGACCTCTCATACCATGTTTCAGCAAGATGCTTTGGCCCGGTATTTTTTAAAGTATTAAAATTCTGAGCGACATACTCAAAATTCTGTTCGAACAGGGATGAGCCTGATGATCCGAATCCTTTATAAATGTAAAATGGTTTTGTGCAATTCTCACTCCATAGGGCATTGTCCGAGGTAATTACATTCTTTCTGGTTCGCAGCTTCTCCAAAGGCTCGAATGACAGGAGGTTTTTAATATGTTTTGCATTCGAAAGCCAGGGCTCAGGAAGCCTCCCAAGTGAGCCGACATCAATAAAATTTATAGTGCCGCTGTCTTTATAATTGATTATACCATTCCCTCTGAGATTATTAAGAACCCTTTTAAATATTTTCTTTGCAGGTCTTGTGATGCTGTACCTGGTCATTATACTTCCGGATCATGTAAAAGTTTCGAGATTCCTCCATCATATTCTATACATGCACCTGTAAGGAAAATATTCCTTTCACAGAGAGTAAATACCAGTTTGGACAATTCATACGGGCTGCCTATCCTGTCAACAGGATGGAATTTTCTCAGTTTGAGATATTCCTCTTTTGACAGTCCAGCTTTAAGCATGGGAGTATCGATGGCAGCCGGAGCAATACAATTCACCATTATATGAGGGGCAAGTTCGAGTGAAAGGTTTTGAGTCATCGTTCTGATAGCTCCTTTTGTTGTAGCATAGATCAGGAATCCCTTTTTGCTCTGTGATGAGTGAATACTGCCGATGTTGACAACACTGCCGTCATGAAGATGCTTCCTGAGTTTTTTTATAAGCATATATCCCGCAATGACATTTACGTTAAAACTTTCAATCCAGTCTTCATAGGTAAAATCCCCGAAGTTTTTCTTTATCTGTACAGCCGCATTATTGATCAGCGCATCTATGTGAGTGATTTTCCTTTCATTGACAGTCTTTAAAACCTGGTCGGTAGATTCCTCAACTTTATTCAGATCAGTAGTGATCTTAATGTCGGCCTTTGAAAAGGATTCTCTTTTATCGGTTCCTATAACAAACCATCCCTTATCCTTAAAAAAATCGACCATCACACTTCCTATTCCCCCAAGACATCCTGTTATAAGGATTACTTTCGTGCCTGAATTTTTCTTCATTAATTAAATTTTAATATGAGTATCGGTTTTCAATAATAACTCAAGTGCCATTTTTTTATTTATTTTACCCCCATCCCAGCCTTCCCCGACAGGGGAAGGAGCACAATTTAAGCCTTTCCCCCCTGGGTAACGGGAAAGGGGGTAATAATATTACCAATTTGTAGAATCATACATATTCCTTAAGCATCTTTATTGAGTTTAGATGGACTCTTTCCCAGTGTAACGGACTGGAATTGGTGTTGTGACTCAGAAGAATGCACCTGTCGGAAGATCGGAGGTATGAATTTTCAGGAAGGGGCTCTTTTTCAAAAACATCCAGTCCTACATATCCGATTTTACCTGTTTTCAGATACTTTTCAATTTCCGGTTCATTAAGAATGGATCCTCTGGCAGTATTTATAATAATAACTCCATCTTTCATCCGGAGTATTTTTTCTTCAGAAATCAGATGGAAGCTTTTAGGATTAAGATCACAGTGAATGGCTATGATATCGGCTTTTACAAGCAACTCCTCAAACGTGGCTCGTTTACCATAAAATTCACCATGCAGACTTACTAATTCTTCATCAGTTTTAATATCGTGCCAGATGATGTTATTTGTGAATGCGGAAAGCTTTCTGGCTACAACTGAACCTATCCGGCCATAACCTATTATTCCTGTGGTTAGCTCAAACAGTGTCAATGCCCGGATCTTTTCCCATTTCCCCTCATGCATCTTCCTGTTGTTATCATCGATCCTGCGTACAATAGAAAGCATCAGTCCGATAGTGCTTTCTGCAACAGGTATTATGAATGCATCAGGGGTATTACGCACTTTTATTCCTTTGGATTCAGCATATTTTCTGTTGATGGAATCTATACCTGTCCCCCATTTCACTATTACTTTAAGATTTTTTGCATTTTCAATGACCTTTTCTGTAATCCTGTCATCACCACAGATAATTCCTTCAATGTCCGGGCCCAGGATACGGATCATATCCTCCTCTTCGAATCTTTCAACAACAGGTGGAATAACTATCTCATAATCACCGAGCAGATGCTTGTATTTCTCCCACTCAAGCTGTAAATAGGGAGCTGTAACCGCGATCTTCTTTTTCATCATCGGATATTTTTCTTTTTTGCGATGCGTATAGCTTCTTCAAATTTTATTTTAGGGTAAATATTGAGTTTCCCGTCAACAGTTGCATCCAGAATTGACCGGCCGGCTTGTTCAAAATGATCTTTTGCCAGCTTATAAGCTTTTTCGGATCCTGCCAGGTCGGGTAATTGCCATTTCATCCCTTTAAAATAGTTCGGATCAAAATGATTAATATCATTTTCCTTCATTGTTTCAACTTTATGAGGAGTCCCCTTACTGGCAAAACTATGGTCAATCCCGATGAGGAATACCCTTCTGAATCCCAGATAAAATGCTATCTGGAGTGCAGCATAAGTGACTGTGCTCCCCTGGGATATACCGGTTGTAATATCTTCAAAAAATTTCCATTTTGAATGGATATCACCCAGAAAATATGCCTTATCGCTCCCCTCAAGCAGCTTGTTTCTGTGTTTATATGAAACAAATGAGGGACATTTCATTTCAAGAAAATCGCGGGAACATTGTTCAATCACATACCTGTTCACACAAACATGATAATCAATCCTGAGACCTGTTTTTTCAAAGAGAAGAAAGATCTTATTCAGCCCTATGGTATAAAAATCATTTAACAGGCTCATCTCCATTTTGTTAAGAGACGGACCATTACCAATAAGGAAACAATCCTCTCCCTTATGGATATCATGGAATGCCCTGAGCCGGGATGATTCAGTTCTTAGCCACCGTCTGTGCCTGATTATCCTTGGGAAGAAACTTAGAATATCTTTAAGAAACCTTACCATAACTTCATCTAAAATACTATTAACTCTGATATCAGATATGCTACCAGTAACAAAAACGGATAAAAGCTTGTTTTATACTCAAATCCGGGAAATTCAAGATTAAAATATTTGTATGATTTCACTGCCGAGTACCACACAAAAAATGATAAGCTACTGATGATCAAAGCAAGAGGAAATGAAATGATTCCCAGACTGAGTACTGCGGCAAAAACAAAACTAATGCCGATAAAAATAAATCCGGACACTCCGTTGGCAATATGCCAGACAATATCGTTGGTGATACTGTAAAATTGCAGATGCAGGGCTCCGTAACGTTCAAAGAAATATGCAAAAATCATCGTGATCCAGATCCAATCGGACACAAGGGTTACATTGCTTCCGATAAGTTTCAGCAAGGGTTGTCCTGCAATACCGATAAATATTGCTGAAAAGGAAAATGTCAGCAATGAAAAACGCATGCCATTCTTTACCCTTGCGAGCAATCCGTTCCTGTTTCCTTCGGCAAATAGCCTGTTATATAAGGGTATCTTACTATAGAAGGGTGCATTGCTGAAATTTTTGATAATGTCAAGGATCTTCAGTGAGAACAGGTATGCTGACACCGATACAGTGTTTCCCATCTGCGCCACTACCAGCCCGCTTGCCTGGACGACTCCATAGGACATCAGTACACCAACCCAGCTCTTCCATGCAGCGGGAAAGATGGCTTTTACCAGTTCCTTATCCAAACCATCCGGTCTGAACCGCCGGAATCTTCCTTCCAGAATATTTCTGCACAGATACCTGTTGAACAGCATCTGTATCAGCGCCCAGATCTGCTGATTTACTATCAGCCAGAGTAATGACCTTGTAGTAACAGCTACAAAAAATCCTGAAAAAATTGATAATACAGAGATTATGGCTTCCCATCTTCTAAGCATTGCAACATGGTTCACACCCTGCAGGAAGATAGAATAACGATTCCCGTTGAATCTGATAAACGTGGTGAAAAGTATCAGCACAAAAGCGATCCATGCATTGCCCTGTTCAATTGTAAAGCTTATTGGTTTTTTAAGTGTAAAATAACCTGATATTGATATGATTAAGATAAAAACCAGACTTGTATATAAAAGCAGATATTTTGTTGCAGTATCTGAGCGTTCCAGCAGATTCCAGTTTGGTCCTTTTTTGTTGTAGATCTTCCCGGTTTTTCCAAAATCGGAAATATCTGTTGCCCCGCCCATTGCATATGACATTACCCTGATGAATGTAACACCAAATCCAAGGTCCCCGATATTCTGTAATCCTATTAATATGTTGAATAATAACCAGATTGTAATGTCTTCAGGAGAAAGAACGGTGGTAATTACAGGTAAAAGCAGTACCGCATAAAGGCTCTTACTCAGGAAACTACCCCATGTAGTGAATGTCGGGGACTCCCAGATCTTTAATATTAGTTTACCTGCGGTTCTCATTTAACCATAATTACACAGTTTCATTGAGGATTGTTGAAACACAATAAAACTTAAACAGAACTACTGAAGAATGAGGGATTATAGTTGTCAATGGTTAGATTATCGGAAAATGTATTCAGTGATCTGAATTTACCTGTAATATTCTCTTTTGATCCTGCTCCTCTTAATGATGCAAGCAGGTTTATGATCCGTGAATATTTTCTAAATGCTTCAGGGTATCTGGCTGTGTGGATGATATGATCGTTTTCAAAAAGAGTTTTGGTGTGCGGGACGGGAGGGAAAAATGGTTCGAAAACGTTACCGGGATCCCGGGCAATCAAATTTATTCCGTTCCACCACCCTGCTTCAGCATCCTTCCTTTCATCATCACTAAGATTAGACGGATGAGCCGGAGTATATGCCTGAAAGATCAATTTAAAATCCGGATTTGTTTTGAGGAAATCCTTGTTTGCCTGCCGTACGTGCCGGTAATTGCAATCATCAATAATGATAACAGCATTTTCAGTTAACAGAGGTTTTATAAGCAAAAGACACATCAGCTGGCTTCTGTAATCATGCGGGCCATCAATGAAGAAAAAACCGACTTTTTTATTTCCTGTAAACTTCCCTAAAGTCTCAAGTGCTTCTTCAAAATCTTCATTAATGATCCTGGCATTTTCAATTTTCAGCCTCGACATACGATCCCTGATGATGGCAAGATTCCTTCCATCTCTGTCAAAAAAAGCGAAGTTATCTATACCAAATACCTCATATTCAGGTACGGATCCCGCAACAGAAAGGAGTGTAAGCCCCTGGAATACACCTACTTCAAGATATGTAACATCATTGTTGACAATTTTCAGGGCAAGATTTTTCAGGAGTGCGACTATTTTTGCTCCGGATAGTCCCGAGAGAACCGTTTTGTCAATCGGGGCAGGATCTTTGTCCGCTTTCGTTATACAATCCAGTAATTCATGTTTATCCATTTCCCGGCAATTGATTGATTCAGGTATCTGAGTTCCCTGATTTCCGTCGTAAAGGTTTTTTAAGAAAGTCGTACAAATACATAGCCATATCAAAGTCTGTCTGAGTATCAATATCCAGGGCTTCTGAAGGCGGGACCTCAAACATGTATGGATTAATACCGATCCTCCTGTCACCGGCCTTCCCGAAAGATTCGCGGCTGAAAATATAGAGGGTGGAATTTTCTTCAAAAACCGGAGGAAGATCCTGTGTCCTGATGAGATTTTCAGGATTGTGATTAATTGGTATTCCGTCGGCCCGGTATAATCTTGACTGGATCCGGTTGACGCCAAAAACAGAATCGTATTTTCCCCGATTGGCAAAAAAGAATTCCAATGCCTTGTCGATTGTTCCTGAACTTAGCATCGGATTTGTGCTGTGCGTCTGCAGGAAATAATCGCCATTAATTATAGAAAGGTCGTAACGGATGATCTTATTCATCGAGACATCATCACCACACAGGTCTTCCGGTCTTTTAATAATGATAACTTCCGGGAAAAACTTACTGATATCCTCCGATATTATTGATGAATCTGTATCGACATAAATTTTCGCCTGATAACTGCTTTTTATCAGCTCTTTCATTATAGAATGATACAAAGGAGCTCCCATGAATAATTTCATATTTTTACCGGGGACTCTCTCTGAATGTCCTTTCATCGGAAGGAGAAAATTGACTGTCTCAGGCATTATGGTTATGATTAATAATCAAATATAAAACCTTTCCTTCAGCACCGGAGCTGAATTTCTAAATGGAATTCAATACACCGGCAATTTTTTCGGTCAGATTTCTCCGTGTGTATTGATTAATACCGGCAGGGCTGGTTTTAAAATTATCCTTGTTAAAATTATCCATGATCTCAACCAGGTATTCACCCAATCGGGCAGAATCATTTTGCCCGAATATTCTTCCTCCATTTGTTTCCTTAAGGATCTCTGCCACATCGCTATCCTCAGGTCCGATTGCAATTACAGGTCTGCCTGAAGCCAGATATTCAAATAATTTTCCGGGGATCATCTGATCCGATTTTTTACCTGACGGAACGACAAGCAGCAATGCAGCCGACCCGGCAAGATATTCCATTGCTTTGCTGTGTTCAACATACGGTTTAATATTCAACCGTACATTTTTTCTATCCTTAAAGATCCTTTCGACCTTCCCGTCTATACTGCCGATAAAATTCAGATTTATTTCCTTAAAATTTACGGTTTCGACGTAGTCTATAGCTTTTGCCAAAACATCTATTTCGTAGTTACCTGCAAAAGTACCAAGGTAGGTTATTGTGAAATTAGCAGGTTTTATATCAGCGGTAATTATATCATCCGGATCGAAGCCGTTGGTTACTGTAATAACTTTTTCCGGAGACTGGTTTTCATGCAACCTGGATCTGAATAAATTCCGGGTAGCGTTACAAGTTGAAATTACTCTGTCAGCGCTGTTCAGGATACGTACCTCCATTGAACGATTAATGCATCCTGCAAGGGAGGTCTGATACATACGGTCAGTATAATAAATATCCGACCACGGATCCCTTAAATCGGCAATCCATTTGATATTCAGCTTTTTCTTTAATTTCAGACCGATCATCTGGGTGGAATGCGGCGGACTTGTGGTAATTATATTTTCAATTTTTTTCTCAATAATAATTTCCAGGGCTGATCCCAATGCATATCTGTTCCATCCTTTCCTTGCATCTGGCAGAAAAAAGTTACCCCTGGTGAATCTGGCGATTTTTTGCATAAAGACCGGATTAACCTCATTGGCAAAGCCCCCGTAAGGGATCTCTTTGTTACCGGTCAGTTTTTTATATGCTGAAAAGATCCCGGTTGAGGATTTCGTATGATATATTTCCAGTCCGGGAGAAATTTCATTCATCAGGCTCAAATCCTGCTGCGGATAAGAGGCATATTGAGGATCGACGGTCAGGATTACAGGTTCCCATCCGAAAGAGGGCAGGTATTTCGAAAACTTCAGCCATCTCTGCACTCCTGCACCTCCGCTGGGCGGCCAGTAATAAGTTATAATAAGAACCTTCTTCATTCTAAAGCTTTCTCAGAAGAGTTCCGATACTTACCTTTTCGTAAATAATATCTCTCAATCCTGAAATAGTGATGCGTTCCTGGAGCATTGAATCGCGATAGCGTATTGTAACCGTTTTATCCTCAACAGTCTGATGATCAATAGTTATACAATATGGTGTACCGATAGCATCCTGCCTTCTGTACCGTCTCCCTATCGAATCCTTGTCGTCATACTGACAATTGAAATCAAACTTCAGGTCATTAACGATCTTTTCAGCGATCTCAGGCAGGCCGTCCTTTTTAACAAGCGGCATAACTGCAAGTTTGACAGGAGCGAGGAATGAAGGAAGTCGGAGCACCACTCTTGAATCGGCGTTACCATCCTCTTTTTTCAGTTCCTCCTCAATATATGATGCTGATATTATATGAAGGAACATCCTGTCGAGACCAATGGATGTTTCAATAACACAGGGAATATATGACTCGCCTTTTTCCGGATCGAAATACTGCATTTTTTTACCGCTGTATTGCTGGTGTTGCTTCAGATCAAAGTCGGTCCTTGAGTGGATCCCTTCGACTTCCTTGAATCCGAACGGAAATTTAAACTCAATATCTGTAGCAGCATTGGCATAATGTGCAAGCTTGGTATGGTCGTGGAACCGGTAGTTATCATCACCATATCCCAGAGCCCTGAACCACTTCATTCTTACCTCTTTCCAATAGGCGAACCACTCCAGCTCAGTTCCCGGCCTTACAAAATACTGCATCTCCATCTGCTCAAATTCCCGCATCCTGAAGATGAACTGCCTTGCAACGATCTCATTGCGGAACGCTTTGCCTGTCTGTGCAATTCCAAAGGGGATTTTCATCCTTCCTGTCTTCTGGACATTGAGGAAATTGACAAAGATACCCTGTGCCGTCTCAGGCCTCAGATATATTGTACTTGCTCCTTCGGCAGTAGAGCCAACCTCAGTTGAAAACATAAGGTTAAATTGTCTGACGTCAGTCCAGTTACGGGTTCCAGATACCGGACAAACTATTTCATTGTCGAGGATGATTTGTTTAAGGTCCGGCAGGTTGTTGCCGTTCATTGCCTTTGAGAATCTTGCATAAACCTCATCGATCTTTGCCTGGTATTCAATGACACGTTGATTTGTCTCCCGGAATTTTTTCTCATCAAATGCATCTCCGAATCGTGCGGCAGCTTTCCCGACCTCCTTGTTTATTTTCTCCTCGATCTTAGCCATGTGCTCTTCGATCAGCACATCGGCGCGGTATCTCTTTTTGGAATCCCTGTTATCAATAAGCGGATCATTAAATGCGTCAACATGTCCTGACGCTTTCCAGATAGTGGGATGCATAAATATGGCTGAATCGATACCCACAATATTCTCATGAAGCAGCACCATACTGTCCCACCAATATTTTTTTATATTGTTTTTGAGCTCAACTCCGTACTGGCCGTAGTCGTAAACCGCACTTAATCCGTCATAAATCTCGCTCGAGGGAAATACATACCCGTACTCCTTGCAGTGAGCCACCAACTTTTTAAAAACATCTTCCTGAGCCATAAATCATTAAATTTTACGGAAGGCAAAAGTAAGGCAAAAAGTTTGGTTTCACAATTGGTTTTATCTGCCAATAAATCTATTATTATCTTTGCCACTTATTCTCATTTAATTCGATCATGAAGAAACGAACCGATTTTCTTGTGCTGGGTTCAGGTATCGCAGGGCTCTCATTTGCTCTTAAAGCTTCAAAATTCGGCAAGGTAAGCATTGTGACCAAAGGGAAACTGGAGGACACCAATACCCGCTATGCACAGGGAGGAATTGCAGCTGTTTTCAGGGAGCCTGACAATTTTGAGAAACATGTTCAGGATACATTAATCGCGGGCGACGGATGCTGCAATGAGGAAGTGGTGAGAATGGTTGTGCGGGAAGCCCCGGAAAGGATCAAGGACCTTATTGATATTGGTGTTCCCTTCGATAAAAAAGAGGATGGCACATATGACCTGGCAAGGGAAGGGGGACATTCTGAGTACAGGATCCTTCATCATAAGGACAAAACGGGAGAGGCTATTCAGTTTACCCTTATGGAGAGGGTAAGGAAGGATCCCAATATTGAAATATACGAACAGCATTTTGCAATTGAACTTCTGACCCAGCATCATCTCGGGGAAATCGTCAAGCGTGGTCACCCTGATCTTAAATGTTTCGGGGCATATGTTGCCGATCTTGTTAACCAGAAAGTCATTGCATTCCTTGCCAGAGTGACCGTTGTAGCTACAGGAGGGATCGGGAATGTTTACCTCACCACGACAAATCCCGAAGTCGCCACCGGTGATGGTATTGCAATGGTTTACAGGGCAAAGGGCACAATCGAGAACATGGAGTTTGTTCAGTTTCATCCTACTTCACTATATGATCCAAATATAAGGCCGTCATTTCTGATCACAGAAGCGCTGAGGGGATTTGGCGCTATCCTGAAAAATATGGCCGGTGAAAATTTCATGAACAGGTACGATAACCGCGGATCACTTGCACCACGGGACATTGTTGCGCGTGTAATTGACAACGAAATGAAAATCTGGGGAGATGATCATGTCTGGATCGAATGCAGGCATCTTAACGCAGCGGAGCTGAAAGACCATTTCCCGACTGCTTATGAGCATTGCCTCGGCAGCGGGATAAACATAACCAAAG
>CAZKMH010000062.1:0-12581 GCA_964553395.1 uncultured Rikenellaceae bacterium
TAGTAATTTCTTCATTTTTAATATTTTATTCATACCTTAATGATTCTATCGGGTCTTTTTCCGATGCCCGTTTGGCCGGTGAATAACCGAATATTACGCCCACTGCCGCGGATACACCGAAAGCAATAAATATTGAGAAAAAGGATACAATAGTCATAATTCCGGCTATCTGCTCAATCAGTTTTGCCATGACAACTCCAAGGAATATTCCTATAAAACCCCCGGAAACACTTATCAGGACTGCTTCGGAAAGGAATTGCACTACAATATCCATTTTCTTTGCCCCGATTGCCATTCTTGTACCGATCTCCTTTATTCTCTCCATTACTGAAGCGAACATGATATTCATAATTCCGATGCCACCTACTATCAGTGAAATACTTGCAATAGCTCCGAGAACAATGTTGAAAATATCTTTCGTCCTTTGCTGCTGCTTAAGAAGCAATTCCGGGACTGTTATCTCAAAATCCTTGACATTTGTATGGCGTCTGGTCATCATCCTGCTCAGGATCTCTGTCGATGGATTAATCTGTTCGGTTTCATTTACCTGGACAACGATCCTGTCAAGCTGGTTATAGTTGGTTTCAACATTGGAATTTGCATCCGAACTGCTCATGATCACTCTTCCCATGCCTCCGCCCGGACCACCCATAATCATTACGTTTGATGAAGCTTCCGATGCCAGTTTAGTGTTAACCAGTGCCCTGTTCTGATACCTCAGAAGCATTGTCTGAATAGGAATGTAGATATTGTCATTATAAACATTAACACCCTTTTCCTCAAAACCGGTCAGGCTGACAGTTGTTTTTTGAAGTACTCCTATCACCTTGAGCCAGATACCGTTAAACTTTATATACTGCCCGATCGGATCAACTTTACTGAAGAATTTTGCCCTTATGTTGGCACCTATAATACACACCTGTATACCGTTCTCTTCCTGGTAGGCATTAAAAAATGTACCTGCAACAAGAGGCAGGTTATAAAGATAAAAATAGTCATTTGAAACGCCAACCAGCTTTGCTGTATATTTAACGCCGCTCATCATAGCAGTTGAGTTGAATGCTATTTCGGGGCTTATCCGCTTTACTGACGGAAGTGTCTCCCGTATTGCATCAACATCGAGCATGCTCAATCCTCTGGAAAATTTCTTCGTCTGTTTTTCACCTTCCTCACTCGAAGATGACTGATCCTGCACGATCGGATTTATCAGAATATTATTGACGCCGACCATTTTCATCTGCTCCATTATCTCCTGCTTGGCTCCTTTACCTATTGCCAGCATAGCTATAACAGCGGCTACCCCGAAAATGATTCCCAGAGCTGTCAGCATCGATTTCAGCTTGTTGGAGATAATCGATTCAACAGCTATTTCGATATCGTGGAAATACCTTAGAATAAACTTGAACATATAATTCCCTGTTTAATGTAACCTGTTAATTGTTAGGTTCCTGCGTTTGTCTGGTGGGTTGTCCTTCCCGTCCGGCAGGCCTCTGACCCTGCTGGGTTTCCTGGGTGAAAGTCCGGCGTCTGCCTGTACTGTCCCTCATACCTCCCTGAGGCACGTTGCCACGCATTTGTCTGAACTGACGTATTGCTGCGGTGTCTCCCGACTGCATCGCGTTTCTCATATTCTGGAATTGCTGCCTCATCTCCGGAGTCATATTCCTCATAAAATCTTCCCTTCCGCCAAAAGGGCTTCCCTGGAACTGCTGGTCGTTTAACTTGCGTTCTTCTTCCTTCCTGATCCGTTCCTTTTCCTTTATTATGGTAATCAGATTTTCGCCCAGCAGTTTTGTGAACTCGTCAGGTTTCTCGGGTGTATTCAGGTAGATCTGGGTGCCTTCTTCAAGCCCCTGCTCGATAACTACGTGATTTTCATTCGATTCCCCGAGCACTACGACCTGTCTGTCGCCATTTTTAAGATATACGAAAGGAATACTGTCGGCACCTGTCTGTACGCTTTCAAGGGGAACATATATAACATCATTAATGGTTTTCGTAACAATTTGGTTCCCTGTTGTCATTGAAGGTCGCAGGATAGGATCTGATCCATTGACTTTTACTACAACCTCAAACACTTTGGCATCTGCATTTGGAAGCTGCTCTCCTATATTTGCTACACTTGTCACAGAACCTGTATATTTTTTCTCAGGAAAAGCATCTACCAGTATATCGACCTGCTGTCCCATCTTTACTTTGCTGACATCGATCTCGTTGACATAAGTTTTGGAGATCATGGTTGACATATCCGGCAAGGTGGCAACTACATTATCCCATGGACTTATTGAAGAGCCAACTTTTCTTTTGGATCCTGAACGGTCACGCTTGTAAATTACCATGCCCGGGGAAGGAGCATAAATAACGAACTTGGAGAGGACCGTCTGCAGGTCGGCAACTCTCTGCCGCTGTTCAGCCAGCCTGTTCTTGATTGTTCTCATATCAGACCTTGCCTGTTCGACTTTCAGCTCGTAACCCCTTATTGACTGTTCGAGCGATCTTTTTGACTTATCCAGGGCTATTTCAGCCTGACGGATCGTTGTCGGTGGTTCATATTTCGATTCCTGAAGAGTGATTTCTGCCTCTTCAACATTGAACCGCAGGTTTTTTATCTGATCCCTCAGGTTGCTGAGTGTAACAGCCGTATCAAGCATCCTGACCTCCAGGTTTGTTTCCGAAGTAATAAGATTTTCCAGTTCATCCTTCAGACTATTATCAAATGAAGTTCTGTCAAGGGTTGCGACATAATCGCCTGCCTTAACCTCAGTACCCTCTGGAACCAGATCGGTGATTTTTATTTCCATTGCCCTGATGTTCCTGCTCTGAGTAAATTCAGGACCTCTGATATCGGTTGAGTTCTCTGCCTGCAGTTCACCCGTTGTAGTAACAACAATATCGAACTGCCCCCTCATAGCCTGGACATAGAGATTCTCCAGATCCTTCTTTGAACTTACCCTGTTGATCACAATCAGGAGTATGATTGCCACAACTGCTACAATAGCCGTAATAATGGTTGCTTTTTTCATATTTTATTTTTTTCAAAAACAGTTGCAAAAGTATTTAAAAGGCATCTCTTTAATGTTTTAATTAACAATATTTAACATCAGAAGTTTTTTCCCTTTCTGCACTTAAGACACTTTTATGTATGAATTTATTCCTCAGGCCGGGGAAAATTATTGTTTTTTAACAATTGAGATGATTCTCTCAGCCAGGGATTCGGCTTCCTTAAGTGTGCTGCTTTCGGCATAGATCCTAATGACGGGCTCGGTATTCGACTTGCGGATCTGTACCCAGCCTCCGGGAAAATCGATTCTCATACCATCCCTTACATCGATATCCCGATCATGAAATTCCATTCTTACAGCTTCTGTAATTTTAGCGAAATCGGCCTCCGGTTGAAGTGTCAGCTTTTTCTTGGCAATGATATAATCAGGATATTGCCTGCGCAGCAATGAGCATTTCATCCGGCTTTTTGCCAGGTGCGTAAGGAACAGGGCAATACCCGCAAGAGCATCACGTCCATAATGCAGTTCAGGATAAATAACACCCCCGTTTCCTTCACCCCCGATGACGGCATTTCTTCTTTTCATCTCCTCAACAACATTCACCTCACCAACCGCGGAAGAAAAATATTTAAATCCGTATTTTTCCGTTATATCCTTCAATGCCCTTGTAGAAGACATATTGGATACAGTATTCCCGGGAGTATGCTTCAGGATGTAATCGGAAACAGATACAAGGGTATATTCTTCACCGAACATGGTACCATCCTCGCAAATAATTGCAAGCCGGTCAACATCGGGGTCTACAACAAACCCAAGATCAACCTTTTCTTTTACAACTAGGTCAGCTATTCCTGTCAGATTTTCAGGCAGGGGCTCGGGATTGTGAGCAAAATTTCCGTCAGGGATATTATTCAGAGTGATCACTCTTTTCACGCCCAGTGCTTCGAGCAACTGGGGGACAATTATACCTCCAACTGAATTGATAGTGTCTGCTGCAACTCCAAAACCTGCATTTTTAATTATCTCTTTATCAACAAGATCGAGATTCAGGATCAGATCGATATGCTTCTTCCCCCATGAATCATCCCTGATCAGTGATCCTTCAGATCCGTTTGGAGCAAAATCAAAATTTTCGGATGAAGCCAGCGAAAGTACTTCTTCACCATTAAGTGCCGAGAGGAATTCACCATTTTCATTAAGCAGCTTAAGTGCATTCCATTGTGCTGGATTATGGCTTGCTGTTACAATTACCCCTCCTCCTGCTCCGGTTCCCGGAACTGCCAGTTCCACTGTGGGAGTCGTAGCCAATCCAAGGTCTGCCACATCTATCCCCATACTCCGCAATGTGCTTATAATCAGATTGCTGACCATGGGCCCTGATTTTCTGCCATCGCGGCCGACAACAATATTCCGGGTATTTTTACTCTTGCTTTTTACCCATGTTCCGAAGGCGGCACTGAATTTTACAATATCAACGGGAGTCAGGCTTTCGCCGGGTTTTCCGCCTATCGTACCCCTTATTCCGGAGATGGATTTTATCAGTGTCATACTCTTTATTATTTTGGCTCTCAAAGGTGCGAAAAAATCATCAAATAGTAAATTGTCAAATAATTGTACCTTTGCAGCCTGATAAATAAAAGTATGCAAAAACGGAATCCTTCAGGCAGTAAGAAGGTGGAAATAAGGCTAAACAGGTTCATTGCCAACAGTGGTGTCTGCTCAAGGAGAGAAGCGGATGAGCTCATCTTTAAAGGATTTATTTCCGTTAACGGCAAACAGATCAGGGATCTGGGCACTAAAGTTACGTACAGTGATGATGTCAGGTATAAAGGGAAAAAACTTTCAGCTGAAAGGAAAGTTTATATCCTTATGAATAAGCCAAAAGGCTTTATTACAACAGTCGATGATCCTCATGCAGAGAAGACGGTTATTGATCTTCTCAAAGATGCCTGCCCTGAAAGGGTATACCCGGTAGGGCGGCTGGACAAGGATACTACGGGTGTTCTGCTTCTTACTAACGACGGTGAATTGACAGGGAAGCTTACACATCCTAAGTATGAAAGGAAGAAGATATATCACGTTTTTCTGGATAAAGTCATAACAAAAAATGACCTTACCCGGCTGGCCGAAGGAGTTACCCTTGAAGACGGAGTGGTGACTGCTGATGCGGTCTCATATGCTGATTCTGATGATAAAACACAGGTAGGTATTGAACTTCATTCAGGAAAGAACCGGATTATAAAAAGGATGTTCGAATCTCTTGGGTATAAAGTTAAGAAGCTTGACAGGGTTTACTTTGCAGGACTCACAAAAAAGAATGTTGCCAGGGGAAAATGGAGATTTCTTTCCCCGAAAGAGATCAATATGCTCAAACGTGGCATTTATTAAAGTTTCAGATGAAGCACAGGTCAGGTTTTGTAAATATCCTTGGAAATCCCAATACAGGCAAATCAACCATAATGAATGCCCTTGTAGGTGAGAAGCTCTCTATAATCACCTCAAAGGCTCAGACCACAAGGCACCGCATCATGGGGATTGTAAACAGTGAAGATTTTCAGATAGTCTATTCCGATACACCCGGGATACTGAAGCCAAAATACAAGCTGCAGGAGGCAATGATGAGCTTTGTGAAAATAGCTCTGACCGACGCGGATGTAATCCTATATGTAACGGATGTAAATGAAAAACCTCTTACCGCCAGTGGCTTCCCGGAGAGAATGAAATCGTCGGGGATCCCGGTAATTATTGCCATAAATAAGATCGATCTGTCAAACCAGGCAGTTCTCGAAAAAATTGCCGGAGCATGGCAGACCTACTTCCCGGATTCACCTGTAATTCCGCTTTCAGCCCTGAAAAAATTCAACCTTGATACGTTGTTGAATGCGATATTGTCAAAACTTCCCGAAGGGCAGCCGTTCTTTCCGAAAGACCAGCTGACGGATAAACATGAAAGATTCTTTGCTTCAGAGATCCTGCGCGAAAAAATCCTGAAAAATTATCAGAAAGAGGTCCCTTATTCCGTTGAAACAGAAATAGAGAGCTTCAGGGATGAACCGGAAATTATAAAAATCAGAGGACTGATACATGTTGCCCGCGAAAGCCAGAAAGGAATAATTATAGGCCATAAAGGTGCAATGCTTAAAAAAGTAGGCACTGAAGCAAGGCTGGACATGGAAGATTTCTTTGGCAGGAAGGTGTTTCTTGAATTGTACGTGAAGGTGACAAAGGACTGGCGTGATAAGACGGAGATGCTTAAACGGTTTGGATACCGCTAATTGATTACGGGAAGGTTATGAGCAGAATTGTTGCTATAGTAGGGAGACCGAATGTAGGGAAATCGACCCTGTTTAACAGATTAACAGAGTCAAGGGATGCAATCGTTGATGAAGTGAGCGGAGTTACCCGCGACCGTAATTATGGCACATGCATATGGAACGGGATCGAATTTTCGGTAATTGATACCGGTGGTTATGTTGAAAATTCCGATGATATATTCGAAGAAGAAATAAACAAACAGGTTATTCTGGCAATAGAGGAATCCGATCTGATTATTTTCATGGTGGATGTCACAACAGGTGTTCATGAGCTTGATAAATCCATTACGCAGCTCCTGAGAAAATCTAATAAAAAGGTCATTCCTGTTGTCAATAAGGTCGATAATCACCCCAGGCTTCTTGAGGCCGGAGAATTTTTCAGCCTCGGACTCGGAGACTATTTTACTGTAAGTTCAATCAGTGGCAGCGGTACCGGTGACCTGCTTGATGAAATAGTAAAGAACCTTCCATCAGAGGAACCGGAAAGTATTCCTGATGTTCCCCGCATTGCAATTGTCGGACGTCCGAATGTCGGCAAATCGTCACTTATCAATTCACTGCTTGGTGAAGAAAGGCATATTGTAACACCACTCCCCGGGACAACCCGTGATTCGATCTTTACAAGATTCAATAAATTCAATCATGACTTCCTGCTTGTTGACACTGCCGGTTTAAGAAAAAAAAGCAAAGTATTTGAGGATATTGAATTCTATTCGGTTATGAGAGCTGTCAGAACGATAGAGAATTCCGATATCTGCCTTCTGATGATTGACGGAACAAGAGGAATTGAATCCCAGGATCTCAACATTTTATCTCTTATCCGGAAGAACAACAAAGGCATGATTATCCTTGTTAATAAATGGGATCTTATTGAAAAAGAAACCAATACGACAAAGTTCATTGAACAGGAGATAAGAGGTAAAACCGCTCCCTTTACAGATTACCCGATAGTTTTTATTTCAGCAGTCAATAAACAAAGGATCCATAAGGTGCTTGAACTTATCGAGATAGTCAATACCAACAGAATAAGAAAGGTAAGTACTTCCGAGCTAAATTCGGTATTGCTTGAAATTGTAAAAAAGAGTCCGCCGCCGGCTGTGAAGGGTAAAGACATAAAGATCAAATATGTGACACAGTTGCCGACTTACTCACCGTCATTTGCATTATTCTGTAACCTCCCGCAATATATTAAGGAACCTTATAAAAGGTATATTGAAAACAGGATACGGGAGCGTTTTGAGTTCACCGGCGTTCCTATAAGAATATTTTTCAGAAAAAAATGACCAGATTTGGTGTGATTTTTGTTTATATTGTGAATATTATACCGGAGACTATGAAAAAAATTAAGTTTCTGTTATTGATTTTAATTTTCGCCATTTTTGCCGGATCGTGCCATGAGATCCAAAAGTTGCCGCCTGAACCCAGTATAAAATATCTGAGTTTTATGGTTTTTGATACCACTGATATCCTTGGCAATGACTGCAAGGGGGGGAGACTGAAATTTTATTTTGAGGATGGTGACGGTGACCTGGGATTAAGAACACCGGAGACGGGAGAAACTGATACCACCAATTTATTCCTGACTCTTTACAGGAAAACCAACGGTGTTATGGTTGAGGTTCCTTCTGATGACCTGTTGAAACCTTCCAATTACAGGATCCCCTACATGGAAAGAACAGGTCAGAATAAAATTCTGAAAGGGACTATATCGGTCACATTCCTTTACCTTTTCTATTTACCGGAAGATACCGATACAGTCAGATACGACTTTTACCTTAAGGACAGGGCTGATAATAGCAGCAATACGGTGTCGACGAGTGAAATCGAATTATCTGTAAATAATGTGTATACGGAGTGAACAGGTCAAAACCTGATGCCCATCATAAGCACATCATCAACCTGTTCATAACTGCCTTTCCACTCATCGAAAAACTTTGTGATTCTTTCCTTTTGTTCCGACATTGGCAATTTTGAAACTTCCTCGATAAGTTTTTTAAGCCTTGCTATTTTCATCTTCTTCCCGTCCAGTCCGCCAAACTGATCAGGCAGTCCGTCTGAGAACAGATACATAGTGTCGCCCTCATTCAGAAAATATTCCTGGTCGTCGAAGAATTTCTCAATTACCGATTCGCCGCCGACCGACGACCTGTTCCCTTTTACGTAAATTGGTTCTCCTCCGATTACTATTATAACGGGACGCATTGCGGATGCAAATATCACATGCCGTGCAGTGAGATTGATTTCACATATCACCATATCCATCCCGTCGTTGGAAACGCCAAGTTCAAGGTTCTGGTTAAGTGTCGAAAAGATCTGTGTGTCGAGCATTTTAAGAATGCGCGAAGGTCTTGAAATACGCTGCCGCGAAACAATATCCTGCAGAAGCGTGGATCCGATCATCGACATGAATGCTCCCGGTACACCATGTCCGGTTGAATCTGCACACACCAGCATGAATTTTTCATCGCTGAACTTTTCGAACCAGTAGAAATCGCCGCTTACTATGTCGCGCGGACGGAAAAATATAAAGGCATCGCCGAATTTATCCCTCAGCTTGTTCAGGTCGGGAAGGATACTTGTCTGGATCCTCTTTGCATAGTTGATGCTGTCAGTTATTTCGATATTCTGAAGCTCTATCTCCCCTTTCTGTCTGACTACTTCCTGCGTTCGTGTATCAAGTTCGGTCTTCAGATAGAGTTCAATCCTCTTCTGTGCTTTTTCCCTTTCCCTTATTATCAGGATCACAATTCCCGTCAGAGCTCCAACTGACAAAAGGATGAACCACCATGTCCTCCAGAAGGGTTTCTTGATGATCAGGTCAAAAGAAACAGGATCCCTTGATAATCCATCCTCATTCACTGATAACATATTGAATTTGTACCTTCCGTCCCGTGGAGATGTTGTAACCTCTCTTTCAATCTTCCAGTCCGACCATTCATCATCCCAGTTGTCCAGCTTTGTCTGGTAATAAACCTTTTCCGGTTCACTGAAGTTGATCCCGATGAAATCAACAACTATATTATACTTTCTATTGTAAGGAAGCGTGAAAGATGGTCTATATGGATACTTTATATCATTAATTATTACATAATTGATATTATTATACGGAGCTGCCTGCATTCTCAGGTCAATTAACCTGTCATACAATATCAATCCCTTCGTTGTTCCGATAAGTACTTTCCCGTCAGATGATTCAAACATTCCATCGCTGTTGCACATACCATCGCTTGCAAAATCAGTTGCGAAGGTTCTCATCACTCCCGTGTTTCTGTCGTACCGTGAAAATCCTCTTTCATGCCCTATCCATATCCTGTTTATGGAATCTGCAAGAATGCTGTAACAATAATCTGCCATCATCATATCTGCCCGTGTATATGATGTCAGTGAATCGCCTTTAATTTCGAATACTCCGTTACCTATTGTTGCTGCCCACAGATTTCCGTCCCTGCTCTGGCTAAAAGCAGAAATAACATTCCTGGTGTTTACACTCATGATCGCATTTCCGGAGGAAACACCTTCTTCAGGATCGATCAGGTACATCCGGTCGGCATTCGTTGCAATTGCAGCGGTGCCGTTTGAGGTCAGGAAGATCTGATAAATGCTGTTATGCGGTAATCCGTTATTTATGTTGTACCTTTCGATAAAACGACCGGTTGCTTTGTCAAGGATTACTACCCCGTTAAGGGTCCCGATCCATATACGACCATTATCAACCTCAATATCATTTATATTATCTTCACCGGAGTCGCCTGATCTGTAAAAAAGACTTAATGGTCCTGTCAGGCTCTTCCTGTAAAGTCCTCCTCCCCTCGTTCCTACCCAGATCGTTTTGTCTTCGTCGACACAGTATGATGCAATCACACTCCTCCCGATACTCTGCTTCAGGTCCGTAACCAGGCTGACTCTGTTCTTTTCAGGATTAAAAAGATAATATCCGGCCGGTGTTCCGAGGAAATAATCACCGGCAATCTGATTTACATAAATAATATTATTAGCCTCGGATGTTGAACCGGGAGAATAAAATGTAAAAGCAAGGGAAGGCAGCATTGAAAGCCCGTCACCAAAAAGCCCTATCCAGTAATTTCCTTCGACATCCTGGAATATTACTTTGGCATTATTACCGGGAAGTCCGGATGCTTCATTGAAAGACCGGAGTGATTCAATGGATTCGTCAGCTTCAGAAAAGTGTAACCGCATAACTCCCGCATCATTTGTGGCAATCCAGTAATTCTTTTCTGAATCTTCATAAATTGACCGGATATCCAGGTATTCAAGATCCGCGTTATCGCTCAGCCGTTCAGGTTTATTATCATTTGCTGACAGGTCAATCTTAAACAGTCCGCTTCCATTTGTGCCGGTTAAGTATGTGTTACTACCCTTCAGGTTTTTAATAGCAGTAACACCTGAGTATTCAAATCCATCGATGGCAATACCCGCAACCAGAGTATTGCCTTCGGTACTGAATAACTGAATTTTCTCCTGGGTACCAAGCATAATATCACCTGAAAGAGTGAATGCTGCCGACATTATAACAAAATCTTCCGGGAGTGTATATTTCTGAATATCACTATGATCAGAAGGATTGATCCTGAAAATGGATCCGCTCTGGGGTAATATCCAGACAGATCCATCCGGTTTTAGGATAAGATCGGTAATGGAATTTGTATTCTGTAATTGGAGCTGTTTCAGACTATATTCTTCTGTAAAAAAAACTGACCCGTCGTTGCAGCCGAACCAGAGTATACCAAATTTATCCTTGACGCATGAAGTGGGAAATCGTCCGGTCACCGAATCGGGAAATGCGATCTGGTGAAATTTGAAACCGTCAAATTTCGAAAGTCCGCTTTCGTTGCCAACCCATAGATAGCCGTTATTATCCTGTGCAAGAGCATAGATGAAATTATTGGGAATATCGCTTAAATTCCCGTAATTCCTGAACCGGTAGGTCTGACCATTTAGTAATGATGAAAAGAGAATAGACCACAGTATGGCGCTGATAAGAATTTTTCTTTTTGATTCAAATCTCATATCAGCATCATTATTTATTTAGTCTTATTGGTTTTTGTGACAGATATTTTTGGTATATAAACCGGCACTCCTCCGATCGGAGAGCTGAAGAACGGAAGCGCGTCGCCTCTCTGGCTTTCAAGGGTAACCACCACATTATTGTTCTTTACCAGTTCACGCTGTGCTTTATGGAACTGAAAGTCAAGGGATGAGCCTATTTCATCCGGATCGATGGATATCCGACCCTCCATCCAGTCATTTTCATTTGATATAGCTGCTTCAATCCCCTGTTTATATCTTGAAACTACAAGGATATTCCCGTCGCCGTCCCAGTCAAAATTCCGCTGACGGATCCAGATAACACCGGTATCCACAAAAGGGTAGATGTGAGCCACGCTTTTAAAATCATTCCACATCCTGAATGTATATTCATATGTAAAGGCATTCCCTCCTTCTACAGGAAGATTATTTTCAGGATCACGGCTCATAAAAAACCTGTAAAGGTTGCCATCATCACCAGTGACCCCTTCGACCACTACCTTGAAGATGTACGAATTCCATTTTGAACTGTAATCTCCTGCCGTGGGATTGAAAGGTCCGAATGTAAAGTACCTGTTATCAAACCTTGCTTCACCGCCAAAAACCCTTGAGGTCAGCAATGTGCCGCCCTTATAATTCATCCCGTTGTACAATCCTTTTGAATCCTCATTTACATCCGGATTGACTCCTTTGCCACCATACACTCCAAAGAAGGTTCGTGTATTGAATTCGCCCTGGATCTCATCATGCTCGCCTCCGGTGTCGGGATCAAACACCCGGATATAAAACTGTTCCTTAAAATCCCTCGGAATCGAAAAGAAGAATACCTGATAGAAATCATCGTCTCCCCATGATGTTTCTCCCTGCTTTCCGAAAGTCACAAGGAATGTGATATTTTCATCCTTACCCGGGACAGCCTGACCTGTGAGTTTCATACCGCCATTTATTCCAAGAATAAATGCGGAAAATATCAGAGTATATATTGTTTTATTCAATTTCATTTATCCAAAAATAACTAAATTCATAATGGGGGTCAGCGGTTGATAACAATATTTTTATTAACGCATGCTTCCCTTACCACACCACCCGGTTCCGGTTCAGTTGTTACTATAAGCTGAATGTTATAAGTTCCGGGCTTCAGGAATGTCTTATCAACTTCCTTGCCAATTGCCACTGTTTCATCACCGAAATTCCAATAGTACCTTTCAATCTTCCATCC
>CAZKMH010000063.1:0-12477 GCA_964553395.1 uncultured Rikenellaceae bacterium
ATTTGGCAGGGTCTTCTGTGCCGGAGTATGTCCTCTTGGCGCAATTCAGGAACTTACAGGTTTCAAACCCGTTAAGCTTCCGAAATCAGTAGAATCCGTGATGATTGCAATTCCGTTTGTTTATCTTGCCCTGTCGGTACTTTTTGCAGCGCTGGAGAGCCAGTTTATTATCTGCCGGTATGATCCGTTTGTCGGGATCTTCCGGCTTGATGCACCATATACCATGATTGTTTTCGGTGCGCTTCTTCTTCTGGCAGGAGTATTTATCAACAGACCTTATTGCAGATATCTTTGCCCTTATGGCGTTATCCTGAATCTCTTTTCAAGGTTTGCAGGAAAGCATCTGACCATTACTCCTGCAGAGTGCATAAACTGCAGGCTCTGCGAAGATGTATGCCCTTACGATGCCATTATTCCGTCCGATACTGCTCTTAACAGAGAGGAACCGGAACAATCACGTAAAAGATTCATTGCAAATCTCTTACTTGTCCCTGTTCTCATAGTTGCGGGTGCCCTGGTATTTCAAAACATCGGACCTTCACTTTCAAAAGTTAGTCAGGAGGTCCGGCTAGCGCAGGAGATAAGAACCGAAAAAGAGACAGGCATTGAAGCTATTTCCAAAGATGCATTTTCATTCAAGTAGGCTGGCAAAACTGAAGATGAATTGTTTGCAGAAGAATTGAGAATAATTTCGAGGTACAGGAAGGCATCCCCCTGGGCCGGAGCATTTCTTGGTTTATCACTGGGGATCGGTCTCGTTTCATTAACATTAAGAACAAAAAGGACAGAGTATAAGCCTCATCAGGGGAAATGTTACAGTTGCGGCAGATGCTTCAAATATTGCCCTGTCGAAGTAAAAAAATAAGTTAATAATGACGCTTTCGGAGAAAGATATCAACATCATGAAGGGTATAAGCCAGGTAGCTGGCATATTCACCTTAATAATTGCTATTACGATGATATTCAGCCTGGTACAGCTGAAAACAATAAATCCGCTGGATAATCCGGCTCTGCTGGCGGTCAAAGATCAATATGACAAAGATCCGGAGAATGCAGAAAAGGCAGAACAGGTAAGGGCAATGGATCTGATGGCCAGAAAAGCATACTTTGCATCCAGGCGTCAGGTAGAAACAGGATCGTATCTTTTACTTGCGGGAGCTATAATTTTTGTCCTTTGTCAGCAGCTCATTTCTGGAAATGAGAAAGTTATGCCAGCTGTTCCGGGTGTAAAACCTGATCTGCAAACCGGCAGAAAAAAGAAGAGAAACTACCTTCTTGCATCTGTAACGGTAATTACTTTTGCGGCAGTGGTATCATCGTTCATGTTAAGATCCGGACTGCCTGACCTTGCGGCTAAAGAGCCGGGGAAAGAGGCTGATGAAAGAAAAATCTCAAAAAGGGCTGCAAGCAGTTTTAAACCTGATAAAACAAATTATCCGTACTTCAGGGGGCAGGACAGTCGCGGCATTGCCGGAGGTTCCGGATATCCTACTGAGTGGAACGGTGAATCCGGGACAAATATAAAATGGAAGATTCGGATCCCGAAAGCCGGGAAGAGCTCCCCGGTAATCTGGGGTGAAAAACTCTTTGTAACCGGGGCAGAAGCCAAAACATGCGAGGTTTATTGTATCGATAAAAATACTGGTGAGGTCATCTGGAGCGCATCTGCATCGGGTATACCTGGTGAACCCTCTGAACTGCCTGAAATGGATCAGGACGCCGGGCTGGCTGTTTCCACGGTCGCCGCCAATTCTAAAGCAGTTTGCGCAATCTTTGCCAATGGCAATCTTGTATGTCTCGATCATGACGGTAAGCAGAAGTGGGTAACAAACCTGGGAGTACCGAAAAACAGCTATGGCTATTCATCTTCCCTTATTATTTTTGAAGATCTTCTCATCGTCCAATTCGATTCAAATGAAAAAATATCTCTGATGGGATTTGACATCTCAACAGGTGAACTTAAATGGGAAACTATTCGCAGGGGCCGTCCGGCCTGGTCCTCGCCTGTAATCGGCAATTTTAGCGGGGAGCCGCAGGTGATAATAAACGGGAATCCCTATGTTACCGGTTTTGATCCTGTTACCGGAAAAGAACTGTGGGCTGTAGAATGCATGAGCGGCGATGTTGCTCCCTCAGTTGCTGTAAACGGTACTCTGGTATATGCTGTGACTGACTACGCAAAGCTGGCCGCAATTAAACCCGGAAGCGCAGCTTCAATAATATGGGAGGATAATATCTTCACATCTGATGTATCGAGTCCTGTTGCAACCGATGATTTCCTGTTCATTTCAACCGGGAACGGTGATGTTGCATGCTATAATGCCTTGAAAGGTGATACCCTCTGGACTCATTATTTCATGGATCAGTTTTATGCATCACCTGTTATAGCGGATGAAAAAGTATATCTGCTTGACAGAAGCGGTGTTATGCATATTGTCAGGGCAACTGAATCTTACGAACTGATTGCGGAATCACCCCTGGGAGAATTTGCAGACTGTACTCCTGCCTTCTCAGACAAGAGGATTTACATACGCAGCAAAAATAACCTTTATTGCATTTCAGAATAATGGCCGGGGAAGAGGATAATACAACAACCAGAAATTGTAACTGCCAGCCGGCAGATACTCAGAATATAACTTCAGTTGTTGATGAAGTTCTGAAGGAAACCGGCAGGGAGAAAGATAAGGTGATACTGATCCTTCAGGAGGTTCAGAAAAGACTCAACTACCTTCCATCAGAAGCCCTGAAGCATATCTGCAGAGTTACTGATATAACTCCGGGACAAATATCAGGGGTTTCGACTTTTTATTCCCAGTTCCGTCATATACCGGCTGGAAAGCATACAATTAAGATATGTGCAGGAACTGCCTGTCATGTAAAGGGATCACAGCTGATCTCCGAAGCATTCAGACGGGTTCTTAAGATCGACGATTCACAGAACACTTCACCTGACAACCTGTTCTCAATTGAGGAGGTTGCCTGCCTGGGTTGCTGTACATTGGCTCCGGTGGTTCAGATTGACGAAAAAACCTATGGACATGTCCGGCCGACTCAAACAGATGAAATCATTCAGGATTTTCTGCAGTCTCAGGGGAAAACACTGAATACTACCGATAAGAATCAACCAGATATAATTGATGCTGAAGTGAGGATCGGTCTCGGATCGTGTTGTGTAGCCGGAGGCAGCAAGGAAATTCTTTCCAGACTCATTGAAATAAAGGAAATCTATGATCTCAATATCAGGCTGAAACCCGTTGGATGTGTTGGCGTATGCAACCAGACTCCCCTGCTCGAGATTGTCAGGGACCAAAATAATCATGTCAGATACACTAATGTAAAGAAAGATCAGGTTGAGGAGATATTACTCAAACACATAAAACCAAGGTCCCTGAATAAGAGGATGAAATACAGGATAAATGATCTCGCTGACACTTTTCTGTCAGATGATATGCTGAACAGTCCGGTGAATTTATCTTCAGACCTGAGAGAGAAATATCTTAATAATTTTACAAAGAATCAGATCAGGCAGGCAACGGTGAACAGTGGAATATTGTCGCCTGCTTCGCTTGACGAATACCTGTTACTGGATGGCTTCAGGGCATTGAAGAAATCGCTGTTCTTCAGCAAACCCGCAGAAATAATTGATATTATTCTCCGTAGCGGGCTTCGCGGTCGTGGCGGAGCAGGATTCCTTACAGGCAGGAAATGGGATATTTCTTCAGGGACTTCAGGGAATGTTAAATATGTGGTTTGCAATGGCGATGAAGGTGACCCTGGTGCATTTATGGACAGGATGCTGCTTGAATCTTTTCCATTCCGGATCATCGAGGGAATGCTCATTGCCGGTTATTCAACAGGAGCTTCAGAGGGTATATTTTACATAAGAGCTGAATACCCGCTGGCTGTCACACGGGTCAGAAATGCCATTCAATTATGTTATGAAAAGGGATTTCTTGGTAAAAATATTCTGAATTCGGGCTTCACATTCAATGCCAGGATATTTGAAGGCGCCGGGGCATTTGTTTGCGGGGAGGAGACAGCACTGATCGCTTCACTCGAAGGGAAGCGTGGGACACCACATCTCCGACCGCCCTACCCTGCTGTCAAAGGATTCTTCGGGAATCCAACCCTTGTTAATAATGTAGAAACTCTTGCTCTTGTTCCCTGGATAATAAATAATGGAGTCGAAGCCTTTTCTTCTGTCGGAACTGAAAAAAGTAAGGGAACCAAAGTATTCGCCCTGGCGGGAAAGATCTCGAAAGGTGGCCTTATTGAAGTTCCGATGGGTATAACGATCAGGGAGATTATTGAGGAGATCGGGGATGGAGTTGCAGACGGCAGATCGTTCAAAGCAGTGCAGATAGGCGGACCTTCGGGAGGCTGCATACCGGCCACTATGTCAGATACACCTATTGATTATGAAGAACTTACAAAGATGGGTGCCATGATGGGCTCAGGCGGACTTGTAGTTCTCGACGACACTGACTGTATGGTGGATATGGCAAAATACTTCCTGACATTCACTCATAAACAATCGTGCGGGAAATGTACTTTCTGCCGTATCGGGACAAAACATATGCTCGATATGCTGACAAGACTCAGCGAAGGAAAAGCTGAACTCTCTGAGATCGATGACCTGGAGAGACTATGCCAGTATGTAAAGGACGGAAGTCTCTGCGGATTGGGGAAAACAGCACCCAATCCCGTTATAACCGGCCTGAGATATTTTAGGGAAGAGTATGAGGCGCATGCAAAAGGTTATTGTCCGGCAAAGAAATGCAGGGAACTGATAAAATATTCAATATCCGACAAATGTACAGGTTGTACCAAATGTTACCAGGAGTGTCCTGTAAACGCCATCGGTTTCAAACCTTATGAAAGACATGAGATTGACCAGCAGCTATGCACAAAATGTGATAACTGCAGAGTTGTTTGTCCGGTAAATGCTGTAGAAATCGTTAACCAGAATGACAAAGATCAGAATTAATAATATTGAAGTCGAGGCAGGGAATGATCAAACTATTCTTGATGCTGCACTTATGGCAGGAGTTTCCATTCCCACACTTTGCCATAAAGATGGTGTTGAACACTATTCTTCATGTATGGTCTGTATGGTGAAAGATAACAAGAAAAACAATTACATACCTTCATGTACAGCCCTGGCACAGGAGGGTATGGATATTGATGCTTCAGGTGAGGAGGTTATCTCCATCCGCAAAAAAGCAATTGAACTGCTGCTTTCGGAACACAGGGCTGAGTGTGAAGCCCAGTGCAGGGTTGTTTGTCCTGGCGGGTATAATATACCGCTTATGAACCGGCTTCTTGCAGCGGGGGATATCGAAAAAGCAATGATGCTTTCCTTTTCTGAAGTTAAAAGTGGTGAGATAAAATGTCTTACCTGCGCCGGATATTGTGAAAATGCATGCCGGAGAAAAAAGATTGATGCACCGGTCTCAATCCGGAATATTAAGATTTTTGTTGCTCAGCATTCAGATAAATATACAGAGGGAAAATTATTAAATTCCGGGGACAGTAAAGAGCTGTCAGATTCACTGAACACAGAAAATCATCCGTATAATAAAAAACAATTCTCTTCACGGATCGGACGGCTTGAAACTTCTGAACAGAATGAATGGCTTAAGGAATGTACCGGAGACAGGACACGGTACAGGACGATTACCGATTTCAAAACTGCAGGAGATGAGGCTGCGAATTGCATGCGTTGTGATTGCAGGGCTGCCCCAGACTGCCGGCTCAGAGAACTTGCCGGGGAGTTTTCAGTCAAAGATCCTAAAGGCAAAGTGGTCAATTCTCCTGTCGTAAAAAAGATCAACCACAGGACTGGCCTGATTTTTGAAAATGCCAAATGTATAAAATGTGGTCTTTGTGTCAGGGTTTGCGAAGACAGGACAGATGAACCTGCACTTTGTTTCATAAACAGGGGATTTGTTTCCATTATATCTGAACCGCTGACTGAGGAATTTGTTAATATACTGGCAACACAGACAGATATTTGTATTGATGTTTGTCCGACAGGAGCCTTAAGCCGGTTTAAGTAAAGTAATTTGATGAAGTATCTGAAAACTATATTACTGTTAATACTGATCAGCACTGTTGCTCCGGCGCAGCAGGGAACTACAGACTGGCCGGTTTTCAGAGGTTCAAATGATTTATCGGGAGCCACACGGTTTGAAATTCCGTCATCACCTTATTTACTGTGGAGTCTTCCGACCGGTGCCGGAACAAAATCCTCCCCGGTATTCAGCAACGGTATCCTTTATTTCGGCAATGAAAAAGGGACCTTATATGCCATTTCCGGTGATGGGAAAATAAGGTGGAAACAGGAAACAGGCAGCGCCATAGAAGCACCGCCCCTAGTTTATTCCGGGAAGATATATGTCGGTTCATCAGACGGTAACCTTCGTTCCTTCGACAGAATGTCGGGTAAATTGTTATGGTCATATTCAACAGATAATCAAATAGTTGGATCAGCAAATGTCTGGATGGCCGGAAAGAAAGCAGGCATTATTTTCGGAAGTTATGATTATTATCTTCATTGCATTGACCCGGAATCAGGGAAGCTTTTGTGGAAGCTGGAGACAGAAAATTATTTAAATGGTACTCCGGCAGTGTTCGGCAATAAAATAGTTTTCGGAGGATGTGACGGGATGATAAGAGTAGCTGACCCGATTTCGGGTATGGAGAAAAATAAGTTTGAGATAGGTGTTTACATAGCTTCCTCTCCTGCCCTGTCGGCTGAAAAAGCATGGTTCGGTGATTATGATGGAAATCTGTATTGTGTTGACCTGAATTCCGGGAATATTGACTGGAAAGTTGAAGCCACTGAAAATTCAGGAGCTATACTGGCAATCCCTGCGGCAGGCAGCAATATGATGCTCATAGGTAATGAGGATAAGTACATGTATTGTTACAATTCTGCGTCGGGGAAGCTGATCTGGCAATACAGGACAAACGGACGAATAACCGGATCAGCGGTGGTAAGCCCCTCAAAAGTACTTTTTGGAAGCCTCGACGGAAATATTTATATTGTAGGTTTGAAGGACGGTAAGAAACTGTGGAGCTTCAATGCCGGTGCTCCGGTAAGCTGTTCACCGGCGGTAACACAGGGCAGGTTTTACTTTCTTACCGAAGACGGAAGATTACTGGCATTTGGAAATAAATAATGAAAATAGTTTATCTGATAACGGGATCGGGAGGTTCGTTCTATTGTGCGAACTGTTACCGGGATATGCTTTACGTGAGGGCAATCCGGAAGGTTCCGGGCATAACTGCCAGGGCAATACCTTTATATCTGCCTCCCGATAAAAGCACCACAGGAAATGCATTCGACAAAGAAGTGTTTTTTGGCGCAATTTCGATGTTCCTGAGAGAGAAGGTGCGTATCTTCAGGAATATGCCCGATTTCCTTGAGAAATTCTTTGACTCAACCCCGTTCTTAAAAATAGCGGCACGCCAGGCAGGAACAACCCGTACCGAAGGCCTTGAAGAACTTACATTGAATATGATTGAAGGTGACAATGCCTTCCGCAGGAAAGAGGTTGACGGACTGGTCAGGTACCTGATGAAAGACGGGCAACCTGATATTATTCACCTTTCAAATGCACTGATTCTTGGTCTTGCCAGGCAGCTGAAAAACAGAATGAAAGTAAAGATTGTCTGTTCTCTTTTAAATGAGGATGACTGGATTGATAACATGATTGAACCGTGGCGCAGTAAAGCCTGGAAGATGGTTGCAAAAGAGGCAGTGCATGTCGACAGATTTGTTACGCCAAGCAATTATAATAAGCAGCAGTTCATTTTAAAAACAGGTTTGAAAGGCGATAATATAAGTATTGTGCCGATAGGCTTTGATCCGGAACCATCTTCACTTGTCCCAAAGACTGACCGGAACCCTGCAATCGGCTATTTTTGCCGGATAAGTCAGTATAACGGCATCGATAAGCTTGTTGATGCATTTATCGATCTTAAAACCAGAAATGAAGTTCCCGGGCTTACGCTCAACATCTGTGGCGGCTATACCGGTGATGATAAACCATTCATTTCAAAACAGATAAAAAAGATACGTGAGCATAATTTTCAGAAAAGTGTAAGGATCTATCCGGAATTCCAGGGCAACAAGAAAATGGAATTCTTTAATGACGTTGATATCATCAGCGTACCCGTAAGAAAATATGACGGCTATGGATTGTACATCCTCGAGGCGAACAGTTCGGGTATTCCTGTTGTCCAGCCTGCGACAGGAGCTTTTCCCGAAATCATTGAAAAAACCGGTGGCGGAATAACCTATTCTCCGGATAGTGTTGCTGAATTATCATCTGCCCTGCTCAGACTCCTGAAAGACAGTAAATTAACGCATGACCTTGGTGAAACCGGAAAAAAGAATGTCAGATCTGAGCTTTCACTCAACAGGATGTCGGAGGGATTATCGGAAGTGTACAGTAATGTTACTGCTAACAATCCAAAATAAACATTAAAATATACCATGCTCAGACTGGTAAATATCTCAAAGTCATTTGTTCAGAGAGGTGTTGTACTTGATAATCTCAACCTTGAAGCAAAGGAAGGCGATACTATAGCAGTTACCGGTCCCTCGGGTTCCGGCAAAACAACACTTATGAATATTATCGGATCCCTGGATCGCCCTGATTCGGGTGATGTTATTTTTCGGGATAATTCCATTGTTTCATTAAATCCTGACGATTCCGCACGATACAGGAACAGGAATATAGGCTTTGTTTTTCAGGATCATCTGCTCCTTCCGCATCTTACTGTACAGGAGAACATAATTTTACCGCTTTTTGCTGCCGGAATCAGGGATGAAGAGTATGCTGACAAAGCCGCATATGCTAAAATCTTACTGAAAAGAACGGGACTCGGGGGACTTGAAAACAAATATCCGTTTCAAATCTCAGGTGGAGAAGCCCAGCGCGTGACCCTTGTGAGGGCTCTGATAAACAAACCATCCCTCCTGCTTGCAGATGAACCTACAGGATCGCTTGATGCAGGAAACGCAAATCTGCTCGGAGATCTTCTGGTTGAACTTAATAAAGAGTTCGGGATAACACTGATTGCTGCAACTCATTCCGCTGATCTGGCATCAAAAATGAAACTTCATCTAAAGCTTAGCGGGGGAAAACTGGTAAACTAAAGCGGAAAATTTAACTTTGATGAAGCTCACTTTATCCAGACTAATCACCAGATCGCTTCTTTACAGCAAGAAAGATGCTCTATATCAGATTATTATAGTCGCATTGCTCTCGGCGATAATCACCGGATCACTTTTTACCGGTTATTCTGTAAGGAAGAGTCTGAAGAGAACAGCACTGGAAAAGCTGGGCAACACAAATATTGTAATTAGTTCGGGATTGAGGTATTTCAACACCTCCCTCGCTGAAAAATTAAAGGGTATTACAGGCAGCGAAGTGGTTCCGTTGCTTGAGGCCGACGGATACTGCCAGAATTTTTCGACCGGCACAACTGTCTTGAATACCAGAATATTAGGAATTGCCAAAGATTTTTTTCCATTTAATTCTGTCGATTCGGTTGTTATTAAGCCCGGGACGGTGGCTATTAATGCCGCTCTGGCTCATCAGCTGGGTGCTGAACCCGGTGATGAGATCATAATACGATTTCGCGATATAGATCCTCTTCCCGCCAACGCTCCTTTCGCCCCGTCAAAAAATGACCAGGGATCAAAGGTGTTGAAAATAAGCTATATACTTACACCAAAGCAGGCAGGAAATTTCTCGCTTGGGATCACCCAGATAATACCTGCGAATGTTTTTATCAATATCGGGGATATGAATTCCGGCAATGATACAACCTTCAAAGCAAACAGATTACTTTCAGGGGCTTTCAATATAAATGATGTTTCAGAGGCACTTACAAAGGTATTATCCCCTCCTGACATTGGATTAACAGTACGAAGGTCCGGGACAACCGGTGAACCTGAACTGATCTCTGACAGGATCTTTATTGACACTCTTCTGGTTTCTGATATTTTTAAGACACTCCCATCGGGATCACCTGTGATCACATATCTGGCAAACAGTTTTTCAGCAAATGATAAGGTAACTCCATACTCTTTCGTGTCTGCCCTGCCTTCGTCACGATATACTGTACCGACCGGTGACTCCATAATTATTAACAAATGGCTGGCAGAAGATCTCAGTGTGAAAACCGGGGATACACTAACAATGAGATGGTATGATCCCGCAATCGGGCGAACGCTCGAAGAGAAAAGCAAGGATTTTTATATTAGCCGTATCGTTGAACTTGCCGGTACTTACTCCGATGCTTCACTTATGCCCGATTTTCCCGGAATTTCAGGCAGCACCACCTGTTCGGGTTGGGATGCCGGTGTCCCGATACTTCTCGACCAGATACGTGACAAGGATGAAGATTACTGGAACATTTACCGTGGTACTCCGAAGGCATTTATAAACTATGAAACAGGCAGCAAAATCTGGGGAAACAACTTCGGAACAGCTACTGCTATCAGGTTCCCTCAGTCCATGCAACTGCCTGATATTGTAAACAGTCTGACAGGTACCCTGACTCCCGGAAGAGCAGGTTTCACAATTTCGGATCTCCGGAAATCTGCTGAAAAAGCTGCCGACGAAAGCACTGATTTCAGCACTTTATTCTTAGGGTTGAGTTTTTTCATAATCATTTCATGTATTGTCCTCTTATCAATGGCTGTAACTATGCTGTTTGATTCGAGAAAGAATCAGATAACTGTCTTTTATAACCTTGGATTCAAAAACAAATTCATTAAAAAGCTGTTGTTTATCGAAGTTAACACCCTTTCAATTCTCGGAGCTGTTCCGGGAGTTTTCCTGGGTTATTTAGTTAACTTGTTTATCATAAGGGCTTTGAATTCAGTATGGTCAGGAGCAGTACAAACTGATACTCTTTCAGCAGAATTCAGCATCCCTCCGCTTGTTTACGGTTTTTTGACGTCGCTCCTGATTTCATCGGTTCTTATTTATATAAAAACAAGGAGATTCCTTCAAAACCTTTCTAACCCTGAGACAGGAGAAATAATTACACACTCATCAAAGCGTAATCTGTTCTTTCTTCTTATTTTATCAGCCACAGCAATATTCATTTTTGTACTGACTCGGTTAACTGAGGAACTTACCATCCCTCTTTTCTTTGTACTCGGATCGTTTTTCTATATAATAATGGTAGTGCTGCTCAGATACTATTATATAAGGAAACCCGGATCAGTCAAAAATACTCTGAGTCAGAAAAACAGGCTTTCGAGGCAGTTTTATTTTTTTCACCCTGCGCAGGCGGTCGTTCCTGCAGTCTTTATTGCAGCAGGAATTTTTGCAGTAATAATTACGGGAGCTAACCAACAGGTTATCAGTGATAAAATGCTAATTCCGTCCGGTGGTACCGGTGGTTATCTTTTATGGGCTGAGTCAGCAGTCCCTATAAAGGAAGATCTTAACGGACCCGGTGGCAGATCTGAATTTGGTCTTGATGAAGAGAAGCTGAAGGAACTTGTTATTGCAACTTCTCCAAGATTATCGGGCGATGATGCCAGCTGTCTCAATCTGAACCATGTTTCCTCTCCACCCATTCTTGCCGTCGATCCGTCTGCATTTACAGCCAGAGGATCCTTTTCCTTTGCAACAAAAATCAGAGACCAAAACGAAACAAATCCATGGGCACTCCTGGATGAAAGTCCAGGTGCAAATACTATATATGGTATTGCCGATCAGACAGTTCTTCAGTGGGGGCTTAAGATAAAAACAGGTGACACTCTTATCTACAGAACCGAAAGCGGACAACCACTGAACATTGTTATTTGTGCAGGGCTAAAATCATCTGTATTCCAGGGTTATCTTCTTGTGAGTAAAAAATATTTCACCGAATTCTTTCCTTCCGTTTCCGGAAGCTCGGTTTTTCTTCTGGATGGAAAACCTGAATTATCTGATTATTACCGCAATACACTTAATGAAAGATTATCCGGATATGGCTTTTCGGTTCAGGGAGCAGATGAAAAGCTTTCATCTTTCTTCCGGGTAACAAATACATATATAAGTGTGTTTGCTGTCTTTGGTGCTATGGGTATGATACTTGGAGCTGCAGGACTCGGGTTTGTTCTGATGAGGAATTATAACCTCAGGAGGCGCGAGTTTGCACTTTTGTCAGCAATCGGTTTCACACAGGGCAGGATACGAAACATGATCCTGAAAGATCAGATTATTATTCTATTCTGGGGAGTGCTTACAGGAACAGTTTCCGGACTGACAGCGACAATTCCTTCATTAAAAAGCGGAAATGAAATGCCGTGGAATGTGATCCTTATAATGATAATATCTGTTGTGGTTATCGGATCGTTTTCGCTCAGTCTCTCTGTGAGAAAGATAAGAAGCAGCACACTGACAAATCAGCTCAGGAAAGAATAGGTTACTTTTTTCCGACGGCAATAAGGTGATGCTG
>CAZKMH010000064.1:0-1465 GCA_964553395.1 uncultured Rikenellaceae bacterium
ACAATTTTACTGATGCCTTCGAACAATGCAAGCACACCCAGTCCTATCCAGACCGAGTAGAAGTAGAATGATCCGACATATGCATAATCCCGTTCCCTTGGCTGGTTCGGATACTGGTTCAGGTAGAAGACAATGGCGATCCCTGTCATCACGAACAACAACAATATGATCGACCAGTTTTTATTGTCCCTGTTCAGCTGATAAAAGAGGCCGGCTATTCCCAGAAGAAACGGAAGCAGAAAATACCTGTTCCTGGAAGGCGTATTTTTTTGTTCGTCAGGAAGGTCGGAAGTGCCGATCCTTGGCTCATCAAGGAACTTAATACCTGTGATCCAGTTCCCATTTATGGCACCTCCTGTGCCCTGGGTGTCGTTCTGCCTTCCCGCAAAGTTCCACATAAAGTATCTTAAATACATATACCCGAACTGGTATGAGAACATGAATTTCAGATTCTCACCATACTTCGGTTTCTTAATAATGATTCTCTCACCCGACTGGTCAGTGACCTGTACCGGAGTCCCACCGGAACCTCCCCACTCTTTATAAACCTCTTCGTGCTCGCTCTGTTCACTCCACATCCTCGGAAAAAGCGTATAAAACCTTTCATCATACACCCTTTCAAGGTCCCTGTGAGTAATAATATATTTCCCGTTTTCAAGTGCATAAACAGGTTTCCCATCCTTATAATCAAGAACAGGGGCATTATAATAGGTACCTCTCAGCAGGGGTCTCTGCCCATACTGTTCCCTGTTCAGATAATATAAAAGACTGAATGGATTTGAAGGATTGTTTTCATTCAGCGGCGGCCCGACCGATGACCTGATCACTATTATGGCTGTTGATGAGTAGCCAATAAGGATCACCATAACCGCAGTAAGTAAAGTATTCAGCATCACCTTGTTCCGGCTGGCCAGATACCAGATTATGCCTCCCATTGCCAGCAGAACCATCAGATTTACAATCGCTTGATCCAGTACAATCCAGATCCCGGTAAAGAAAAGCGCTGCAATTGCAATCAGACTGTTGTTAACAACATTGGCGGATTTCAGCGAAAATCTTATGGCAAGTATGAAAAGAACCGTAAGAATTATAACATGTGTTATCATCCCGCTGTTAGGCGGAAGGGATAGTTTGTTGACAAAGAAAAGGTCAAACTTCGAGGATATTGTAACCATTCCCGGGATTATCCCCCACATAAGCAATGCAAGGATTGCAAATGATGCTGCGATGGATATTACAAGTCCTTTCCACGAAAATTCATATTTTTTAAAGTAATAGACCAGGACAATTGCGGGCAGGGCAAGCAGGTTAAGAAGATGAACCCCGATTGAGAGTCCCATCAGGTAGGCAATAAGGATGATCCACCTGTCGGCATATTTATCATCGGCAATATCCTCCCATTTCAGTATTGCCCAGAATACGGCCGCAGTAAAGAGTGAAGATGTTGCATATACTTCTCCTTCCA
>CAZKMH010000064.1:1475-12430 GCA_964553395.1 uncultured Rikenellaceae bacterium
AAAACCAGAATGAAACGGAAAATGTAAATGCAAGACTGCCTGCAGCACCGGCAGCCATAACTGCGATTATTCCTGCCATGGAGGCCTCATCTTCGTCCCTTATCAGGATCCTTCTGCCAAGATGAGTGATGGTCCAGAACAGGAAAAGTATTGTGAAGGCACTTGCAAGAGCTGACATTGCGTTGACCATTGCCGCCACATTTGATACGTTCCCGCCGGCAAAAAGGGTAAAGAACCTTGCCAGAATCATAAATACAGCGCTTCCCGGAGGATGTCCGACCTCGAGCTTGTAAGAAGATGCAATAAATTCACCGCAGTCCCAGAGACTGGCAGTGGGCTCAATAGTCAGCAGATAGGTAATTGCAGCAATTGTAAATACCGACCAGCCTGTTATGTTGTTGATCAGCCTGTATTTTTTCATTGGCTTTCCGGTTTTGATAAAGATCCGTATAACAGATATGGTGGCGAAAATACTGATTTTTTTCTTACCAAGGCTACAGGCAGGCGACTCACATAATTTGCTATTTTTGAGCAATATTCACGTTGATGAAATTCAGATCTGCGATCATTTTTAAAATTGTTTTATTGATCTCCACATCAATTCAGGCTCAGTATTACAATACCGGCCAGGATCCGGCAAATCTGAAGTGGCTTCAGATCAAAACAGATAAATTCAGAATTATTTACCCTGAGATATACGGATCGGGTGGAATAGAATTTGCACGATCACTCGAAAGAGCATATTCGGACATTTCACCTCTTTACAATACAGGGAAGGTCAGAATCCCTGTCATTATCCACAATTTCACAACTCAATCGAACGGGCATGTTGCCTGGGCACCAAAACGGATGGAAATATACCCAACGCCTGAACAGAATTCGATTCCGCTGGATAATAATACTCAACTGGCGCTTCACGAACTGACGCATGTGATGCAGATGGAATCGCTGAACAGGGGATTTACAAAAGTGATGTCTGTACTCCTTGGTCAGCAGATGCCAGGTGCCGTGGCGGCGCTGCTGCCACTCTGGTACATGGAAGGGGATGCTGTTTATAACGAAACCATATTCTCCAAATCAGGAAGAGGCAGAAGCGCCGCATTTCAGAAGGAACTGAAAGCTATTTCGGTAGAAAAGGGACAGATGCACAAATATGATATTATGGTCAATGATTCGTACAGGAACTATATTCCCGATCATTATCAGTCGGGATATCAGATGCTGGCCTGGAGTCGTGCAAATTACGATCCGCAACTGTGGAATAAAGTCCTGAAGCTTTCCGCAAATGCACCGTTTACGATAAATCCTGTTAATTTCAGTCTCCGAAGCAATGCCGGTCTCACGAAAGAAAGGCTCTTTAATGAAACATTCGACACACTGACAAAGATCTGGAAGGAAGAAATTAGTCTCACTGACGCTGAAACATTTGAAATGATCAATCCTCCAAAGAAAAAAAAATACATAAATTATTATAGTCCTGTTAAAGTTGACGACAATAAATTCATAGCAGTTAAAACATCCCTTACTGATCCACCGGCTCTGGTTTTAATCGATGCCGCGGATAAATCGGAGATAAAAATCCAGTCGCCCGGTAGCATGTATCCGTATGTTCTGTCAGCAGCGAAAGGCATTCTTGTGTGGATTGAGAGCCAGCCTGATCCAAGATGGAACAACAGGAATTATTCAGTCATTAAGCTGATGGATACCAGGGACCGGTCAATAAAACAATTATCCCGGAGATCAAGGTATATGTCGGCTGCCATATCACCTGACGGAATCACCATCGCAGCAACTGAGAACAGTACGGATAATAAAAACAGCCTGGTGCTTATAAATGCTAATACAGGCAAGGTGGTCAGATCGATCACGGTTCCGGACAACGCATATCTTCAGAGAGCGCGGTGGAGTGATGACGGAACAAAAATCTGCATGATCTCTCTTACAAATAAAGGTGAAGGGATTGTATCCTTCAATCTATCGGATCAGTCGTGGGAAAAACTTATAAGTGAGAGCCCTGAGGATTACCAGTCAGCCTTTCTGAGGCATGATTCACTGTTTTTTATCAGCTCAATGTCAGGGACAGAAAATATTTATATCCTTACTCCCGATAAAAAGATCCGGAAGATTACAAATTCAAAATTCGGAGCAATTGATCCAATTCCGGACGGGAGCAGAATCTATTTCAGTGATTATTCTTCTTCGGGAAATAATCTTTGTTTTACTGACATTCAGAAAGATATTCCGGATAAATCATCTGAAAGCAATTCGTCATTTTTCATCATTAATGAGATAAAACCGCCATTAAAAACCAATGAAACAGAGCCGTTAAAGACCTATGTTCCTATTAAATACAAAAAATGGCAGCACTTGTTCGGATTTCACAGCTGGATGCCGTTTTATGCAGATATCGAAGAGGTTCAGGCCCATCTGACAGCAGTGAGGCCGGGATTTACACTTATGAGCCAGAACCAGCTGAGCACTCTCACCTCGTCGATCGGATATGAGTATTCCGACAGACTTCATAAGTTTCATTCACAGATAATATGGGAAGGCTGGTATCCGGTTTACGAAGCACAGATCGATTACGGAAACCGGCCGGTCATAAACAAACCTGATGCCTCTACTGGCGATCCTGTGACCATAGACCCTGGCATATATTTTACAAACACAATATCATTGCCTCTCAGATTCTCGACAGGTAAATTTCACCAGTTCCTTCAGCCCTCCCTGTCAGCCATATACCAGAATAACTATATTTATGTCAATGAGGAATCAAGGTATGATTACGGACAAACCCAGGTTTCCGGCAGGTTTTATTTCTTCAATTACCATACATCATCCTACCGTGATATCTATCCGCGATGGGCACAGATTGCTGACCTGAATTTATCCTTCTATCCGAATGATAAGGATTTTTACGGGCCCCTTACAACGCTGAGAACTGCATTTTACTTCCCTGGATTTATTCCGAACAATGCATTCAGGATAAGGTATGAATATGAATTTCAGACAACCTCTAAATTTCTGAGATCCAACAGGATCAATTTGCCAAGGGGATATAAAAATATAATCTCTGAAAAACTCAGTTATGCCTCAGTCGATTATGTTTCTCCTCTATTTTATCCTGATTTCAACCTGGGAAGCTTACTATACCTTAAACGAATCCGGTCCGGACTCTTCTACGATTTCGCCAGGGGGACAAACAATTATTATCTGAAGACCCTTGAGACCGGTGGATCGGGCATTGATCATGTCAACAGGTTCACAGAATCATTCAGCTCATTCGGGGTTGAACTGATTGCTGATTTTCATATCCTGCGCATCCCATATATGGTGTCTGCAGGCGCCCAGGCCGCCTGGGTGAAAGGCACGACAACACCAAAGGTCGAAGCGATCTTCAGCATTGATATTTACGGAATGATTATCGGAAGGTCAAAGAGGTTGTAATAAAATCAGTTTCCTAATTTTCTGGCTGTTTCATTAATAAATTCCCAGGCTTTTTCAACATGGTTAAGGGTCACATTTGTCTGGCCTGTTACCATCCTGAGAGTATATTTCCCGTTTACGGTTGTATGTGACAGGTAAATCCTGCCTGAATCGTTCAGGAAATGGTTAAGCTTTTCATTTATTGAATTAAGCTTGTTCTCATCCAGGCCGGCAGGTTTGTACCTGAAACAAACCACATTAATAACAACAGGGGCAAGAATTTCAAAATCAGGTTCCTTAAGGATCATTCCCCTGAGACGGGATGCAAACAGGATATGGTTACGGACCTTTTCCCTTAGTCCATCCACACCGTATGACCGTATAACACTCCAGAGCTTCAAAGCCCGGAACCGGCGTCCCAGCGGGATTCCCCAATCGCGGTAATCGTTAACCTTCCCGCGTGTACGTGTCTTAAGATATTCAGGAAGTATCCCGAAAGTTCTGATAAGCCGTTCAGGGTCCTTGATGAAAAAAGCAGTGCAGTCGAAATTGGTGAACATCCATTTATGCGGATTGAACAGGAAACTATCTATATATTCCTTTCCGTCAATCATCCACTGATACTCGGGCAATATAAGAGCAGTCCCCGCCATTGCCGCATCAACATGGAGCCATACATTATTCCTCCTGCAAACTTCGCCAACAGACCTTATGGGATCAACTGCAGTCGTTCCGGTGGTTCCGACTGTTGCAACAACACAACAGGGCAGATATCCTTTCTTTCTGTCTTTTTCTATTGCATCTTCAAGTCCGGTGGGATCCATTGAAAAATCATCCTTGACAGGAATTTTTACAAGGTTGTTTTTCCCTATCCCACATATTTTGACAGCTTTCTCAACAGAGGAATGTGCCTGTTCCGAACTATAGACCCTTAGAGTACCTGCAGATCCTGCACCGTTATTATTGACTGAAAAATCTGTTGTTTTTTCCCTTGCCGTTATTATTGCCGCAAGTGTTGCTGTTGAAGCAGAATCCTGGATTACGCCTTCGAAATAGTCAGGCAGTCCGATCAGGTCTCTCAGCCAGATCATCATTTTTTCTTCAAGCTCTGCTGCGGCCGGTGATGTTTCCCAGTTCATGCACTGTGCGCTGAGCGTGGCGGTTATCATTTCGGCCAGGATGGATGGCGGACTCGAGTTGGCCGGGAAGTACGCAAAAAAATTCGGATTCTGCCAGTGTGTGATGCCCGGCATAATGATCTCATCAAAATCCTTCATCAGCTGTCCGAATGGCTGGGGGTCTGAAGGAGCTTTATCAGGGATTTGTTTAAAGATTTCTCCGGGAGTTACCTGCGATCTGACGGGGTATTTTTCTATATTTTCGAGATAACCGGCCATCCAATCGACCAGTTCATGGGCATGCTTCCGGAATTCATCAGGAGTCATCAGAGAAAGGTTATTTTACCGATTCGACCAGGAGAATGATCTTATTCATCTTAACCTCGATTACGCCCCCGTTGATCTCGTAAATTGTTTCTTTGTCGGCCTGATCAACAATTATGACGGGTCCGTTTTCAAGTGTTGAAATTATCGGTGCATGGTCTTTAAGCACCTGGAAAGATCCCATTTTCCCCGGAACCCGGATTGATTTTATATCTCCCTCAAAAACTTTATGATCAGGAGTGATGATTTCTATTTTCATCCTGAAATTTTTTATCTGGACTGTGCGAGGATCTTTTCGCCCTTTTCTATCGCATCCTCAATAGTACCAACAAGCATGAATGCCGATTCGGGATACTGGTCAACTTTGCCATCCATTATCATATTGAATCCCTTTATTGTATCTTCTATTGAGACAAGAGTACCTTTTAATCCGGTAAACTGTTCAGCAACGTGGAATGGCTGGGAGAGGAACCTTTGAATTCTTCTTGCCCTGTGCACGACCTGTTTATCTTCCTCCGAAAGCTCATCCATCCCAAGGATTGCGATGATGTCCTGCAGCTCATTGTACCTTTGGAGAAGCTCTTTTACCTTTTGGGCACAATTATAGTGTGGGGCACCAACGACATCCGGGGTTAGAATCCTGGAAGTTGAATCCAGAGGGTCAACGGCCGGATAGATACCAAGCTCTGATATTTTACGGCTCAGCACGGTTGTTGCGTCGAGATGAGCGAATGTTGTTGCCGGAGCCGGATCGGTAAGGTCGTCGGCCGGTACGTAAACTGCCTGAACAGAGGTGATTGAACCATGCCTTGTTGAAGTGATGCGCTCCTGCATTATTCCCATTTCCGTTGCCAGGGTAGGCTGATAACCAACTGCAGAAGGCATTCTACCCAGGAGTGCTGACACTTCTGATCCTGCCTGTGTAAAACGGAATACATTATCCATGAAGAAGAGGATATCCCTGCCTCCGCTCTTTCCGTCACCATCCCTGAAATGTTCGGCAACCGACAATCCGGAGAGTGCAACTCTGGCCCTTGCTCCCGGAGGTTCATTCATCTGCCCGAAAACCAGCGCCAGCTTTGAATCTTTAAGTGCCTCATGATCTACCTTGGAGAGATCCCATCCGCCTGAATTCATATTCTCCAGGAAATCCTTACCATATGAGATTACACCTGCCTCGATCATTTCACGGAGAAGATCGTTCCCTTCCCTTGTCCTTTCGCCAACACCGGCAAATACAGACAATCCTGAATATGCTTTGGCAATATTATTTATAAGCTCCAGGATAACTACTGTTTTTCCAACACCGGCACCTCCAAAAAGGCCGATCTTGCCACCTTTGGAATAGGGTTCGATAAGATCGATCACTTTAATCCCGGTGTACAGAATCTCTTTTTCAGTTGAGAGATCATCATATTTCGGGGGCTTGCGGTGAATAGGGTAACCTCCTTTTTTGTCAAGCGGACCGATACCGTCTATTGGCTGTCCGGTCACATTCATGAGCCTTCCCCTGATCTGTTCTCCGATAGGCATGATAATGGGAGATCCTGTGGCAATCACATCCATTCCCCTGCGCAGACCATCAGTTGAATCCATCGCTATAGCCCGGACCGTCTTTTCGCCTATATGCTGCTGGCATTCCACAACCAGAGTGGTTCCGTCATCCCTTTTTATCTCAAGTGAATCATAAATGTCGGGCATATCAAAGCCCGGTTTTTCAAATGTTACGTCAACCACTGCTCCGATGATCTGGCTGATTTTCCCCGTATTCTGTGACATGTCGTTTAAATGAAGATTATTTTTTTCAGAAGTTACAAATTTAAAAAAATTTACAGATGTTTTCGATTTTAAATTCAGTTTCAATATACAGATCCGATTTTTTAATACTGTCAAAAACAGTTTCTCAGTTTTTTATAATAAATTAGCTTTTTGATTTGCACGGATAACCTATAGTAAAATTCATTATATGATGAAAAAGCTTATCATCCAGTTTCTTTTACTGCTTTTGTTAATTCCACCTTCATTCGCACAATTTACCAAAACCGGAGGAGGAATAGCAGCCGGAACAGGTATTTACTATAATAATGAAACCGAAAATAACAATTACAAAACCGGACTTCCGGCCATCTTTCTGACTGGAATTTATGAATTAAGCCTTCCTCTGCACATAACATCTTCCTTTACATTCTATTTCCCGCATATAACCAAACTTTTAGTGGTTAACGAGGAATCATCAAAACAAATTATATCATGCGGGATGTTTGACCTGGACGGTCATTATGTTATCAATTCTCTCGACAGGTTCGAATTTTATGGCCTTGCCGGTCTTAATATTACCTTTGTAAAAAGCAAATGGATCTCAGATATTGCAGGCTCTACCATCAAATCGAAGGAAAGTGATAACGGATTCGGATTGAATCTTGGTGCCGGCACATATATTAAACTTTCAGACCAGTTCGATTTGTTTGGTGAAGCAAAATATATAGCTGCCAGGTACGATCAGTTCCTCTTCAAAATTGGTGTTCTGATAAATATCGACTGGCTTATCAAACACGAAAAAACAGGGATGTGATTTAATGATCACGTCCGATAAGAGAGGCGGCAAGGTTTGTCATCTCTTTTTTTCTTTCCTCGTCAACAGATACTTTCTGAAGAAATCCAAATGCCCTGTTAATGTATTCATTGGCCTGAGTTTCCGCAATATCCTTGATATTAAGCTCATTATACAGTTCTCTGACGCTTTTAATTTTGATTTGAGGATCTGCACTTCCGCTTTTCATCAGCTTCTGAAGTTGAATTCTCTGCTTCCCGGCTGCTTTTTCCATAGCAATAATCAGGGGTAATGTTTTTTTATTAGCGACAATATCCCCGCCCGATTTTTTGCCAAACACCTTTGAATCGCCCCATACATCCAGAAGGTCATCCTGTATCTGGAAGGCCAGCCCGAGATTCCTGCCAAATTCATAAAGAAGGTCTGCATCTTTATCGTCGCCGCCACCGATGAGGCCTCCTATCTTCACCGAAGCAGCCAACAGGACGGCTGTTTTCAGTTCTATCATTCTTATATATTCATTCCGGGTCACCACAACTGCCTTTTCATAATCCATATCAAGCTGCTGTCCGACGCAAACCTCAACTGCAGCCTTATTGAATACCCTGAATACCTTCAGCAACTTATTCTCAGGAGTCTGCAGAAAGCACTCATTCGCGATGAATGCCATGACATCACCCGACAGGACTGCCTGATTAATGTTCCATTTGCTGTGTATTGTCGGAAAGCTTCTCCGTAGCGAAGATTCATCCATAATATCATCATGGACCAGGGTAAAATTGTGGAATACTTCAAGTCCTGAGGCAGGTAATATTGCATCATTTATTTTGTCACTGTAAAGGTTGCAGGCCATTAATGCCAGAACCGGCCGTAATCTTTTACCACCGATGGAAAGAATATATTTTACCGGATCTATGAGCCTGGGTGCTTCCGTATTATATGAAAGATTTACCAAAGCCCTGTCAACGACCTCCTTTAGTTCGGAATGATTGTACATCTCTTGTTTTTAAAAATCACTGAAGTACACCCTGGCTTAACCTTTAAGTGCTTCGGCACCGCTGACAACCTCAAGGATCTGATTTGTGATTGCTGCCTGTCGATCTTTATTGTATTGAAGAGTCAGCTCGCGGATCATATTTGTTGCATTGTCGGTTGCTTTATGCATGGCTGTCATCCTGGCACCATGCTCTGCCACAAATGAATCGAGAACTGCTTTATAAAACTGTATTTTGAGCGATTTGGGGATCAGCTCTTTAACTATCTCCTCCTTGCCCGGTTCATAAATATAATCGGTCGGCTGAGATTCAGAATTACCTGCCTGAACCGTTTCAACCGGAAGGAATTGCTCGTCGGTGAGCTTTTGCACAGCAGCATTCTTAAACTGGTTGTAAATGATCTCAACCCTGTCGATTTCGCCTGCAACAAAACTATTCATTATCGACTCCGCAACAACCACAACATTTTCAAAAGTAAGCTCATTCAGAAGGTTATTGGATGCCGGGAGCATTTTAAACTGAAGCTTCCGGAAGTAATCATAGCCTTTTTTCCCGATTGTCAGTAAAGTAACATTCCCCTTATTGAACTGTTCCTGGTATTTTTCAGCAATGATCCTTCTTGTTTCCTTTACAACATTTGAATTAAACGCTCCGCACAAACCCCTGTTAGATGTTATTACAATCAGCAGGATCTTTTCTGGATCGGAAGTCCGGCCATAAACATTTTCAACCTCCTCCTCAGCCAGACTCTGCGTCAAACCGACAAGTATCTCATGCAACTTATAGGCATAGGGCCTCAGCCTCAATATTTTATCCTGTGCTCTTCTGAGCTTCGCAGCAGAAACCATCTTCATAGCTGATGTTATCTGCTTCGTTGACTTTACAGAGGCTATCCTTATCCTTATAATCTTTAAATTCGCCATCCGGTACCTGTTTATTCTTCTTCAGCAATACCCGTATTACTTCCTGTACTTTTGTACAAGATCTGCTGCAACTTTTTCAAGGGTTTTCGTAATATCGTTATTCAGGATCCCGTCACGAAGACTATCAAGAACATCGCGATGTTTCAAATCAAGCAGTTCCAGGTATTCCCTTTCAAAATCCTTCACTTTCGAAACAGGTATATCCTTCAGAAGTGCCATTGTCCCACAGTAGATAATAGCTATCTGTTTTTCCACAGGCATCGGGGCATACTGACCCTGCTTAAGTATTTCAACGTTTCTGGCACCTTTATTCAAAATTGCCAGGGTTGAGGCATCCAGGTCGGATCCGAATTTGGAGAATGCTTCAAGTTCACGGTACTGGGCCTGGTCGACCTTAAGGGTTCCGGCAATTTTCTTCATTGATTTTATCTGGGCATTTCCGCCTACCCTCGATACCGATATACCGACGTTAATTGCTGGTCTTACGCCTGAGTTGAAAAGGGTTGTCTCAAGAAATATCTGGCCGTCGGTGATTGAGATCACGTTTGTCGGAATATAGGCTGAAACGTCGCCGGCCTGGGTTTCGATTATCGGCAATGCAGTGAGTGATCCTCCTCCTTTTACCAGGTGCCTGATCGATTCGGGAATATCATTCATCTGTTTTGCCACCTCGTCCGACTCTATGATCTTTGCTGCTCTTTCAAGAAGCCGTGAATGAAGGTAAAAAACATCTCCCGGGTATGCTTCACGTCCCGGAGGTCTTCGGAGCAGGAGAGATACCTCCCTGTATGATACCGCCTGTTTTGACAGGTCATCATAAATTATAAGGGCATCACGACCCGTATCACGGAAGAATTCACCGATTGCTGCACCGGCAAACGGAGCATAGAATTGTGATGCGGCGGGATCGGAAGCAGTTGCAAGTACAATCACAGTATATTCGAGGGCTCCATGTTCTTCGAGCGTCTTTGCAATATTGGCAACTGTTGATCCTTTCTGTCCAACTCCGACATATATGCAATAAACCGGTTTCCCCTGCTCAAAATTGGTGCGCTGATTTATGATCGTGTCGATGGCAATAGCCGTTTTTCCGGTCTGCCGGTCGCCGATTATCAGCTCCCTCTGTCCTCTTCCGATAGGTATCATCGCATCGATGGATTTAAGGCCGGTTTGCAACGGCTGTTTCACCGGCTGACGGAAAATAACCCCGGGAGCTTTTCTTTCGAACGGCATATCATAACGCTTTCCTTCAATCGGTCCCTTCCCGTCGAGGGGTTGCCCCGTCGGAGATATAACCCTGCCAAGCAGCCCTTCCCCAACACCGATGGAAGCAATTCGTCCTGTACGCTTAACAATATCCCCCTCATTTATCTCTTCGGTCGGTCCAAGAAGCACTGCACCGATATTATCTTCCTCGAGATTAAGCACAATTGCTTCGATTCCGTTCTCGAATTCAATCAGTTCATTTGACTGTGCATTTGAGAGTCCGTAAATACGTGCTATTCCGTCACCAACGGTAAGGACGGTCCCAACCTCTTCCAGTTCTGCTCCCGTCTGGATTCCCTCAAGCTGCTGGCGAAGAATGCTTGATACTTCTGCCGGTTTGATACTTGCCATA
>CAZKMH010000065.1:0-12363 GCA_964553395.1 uncultured Rikenellaceae bacterium
GTGGTAAGCAACAATAACCACTGCCCCGAATTCGCTCATTCCGCGGGCGAACATCATTATAAACCCTGTCACTATACTTCTCCACGCAAGCGGCATAGAGATTGTAAAAAAGACCCGGGACCTGCTGGCACCGAGAGTCAGTGCTGCTTTTTCGAGCCGTTCCGGAACGGCAGTAAAACCATCACGGGCAGAATTTATAAGGAATGGAATACTTACAAAAGCCATTGCCAGCGCAATACCTGCAGGATTATTTATAAGGGTCAATCCCAGCGTATCAGCTGCCTTACCCAGAGCACCATCCCTTGAAATAAATCCGAGAATCGCAATTCCCGCAGCAGTGTGAGGTAAAACAACCGGAAGATCAATGATTCCCTGGACTACATTCTTAAACGGGAACTGTTTCCTGGCCAGCAACCAGGCAAGTGGTATAGCTCCGATTGCAAACAGGAAAGTGGCGGCAAACGATACCCATAAAGTCAGCCAGACGCTCTCCTGAACTTCACGGTCCTTAACAGTCTCAATAAGTTCAACGCTGCTGGTATCCAGGAACATCCCTGCCAGCGGTGCCAGTATAAAAAGCAGCACCAGCGATGAGAGAATAAGAAATATCCAGTTAAACGGATTGTTCCTGACCATAGTTCAATTATCCAATTGATGTGATTTAAGAAATTGTAAAAGTTGTTCCGGAACCAACTCCGGCTGTTCAGTTGTGAAAGGAATTATCGGACTCTGACCGTTTTTCCTGAAAAAGTCCATTCCCTCATCACTTAGTAAGAATGCAACGAAACCGATCGCACCTGATTTATTTACTGCGCTATCCAAAACCGACAGACTGTAGTTTATATATTCACCGGTAACTTTCATTTTGCTGCCTGCCGAACCGGATGTCACTTCCAGTGAGACTGTTCTGTAAGTGTCATTATACCCGGGATCTGCCAGATTGATTTCCGGAGGTAGCTCCAGATACTTAAAGCCATGTTGTATTGCAACTGATCTGTAAATAAAAATGTAGTCGACTGCATTTGATTCGAGCAAAGCCACAAGGTCAACTTCTTTCGGTCTTATAAAATTTTCATTTTTGCCTGATAATTTGTCTGCCAGGCCGTTTATTCCATAATACTTTTCAGCCAGCTTAAATGTAAACAGAGTCCTGTATCCCCCGGGATCAGCATCAGGATCCGCCCGGGCATAGATCACATCGTCAGAAGAGAGGACTTCATACCAGTTATCTGAAGTCAGTTGCCCTGACTCCAATGATTTTTCGCTGAACGCCAGAACCATTTCATTTGTGGCAAACCGGATGCTCCAGGCTGAATATTCAGGGACAATAAGTTCATCGATGACAAAATAATCGGCTGAGGCAATAATGTCGCAGGGTTTTTTCAATTCGGTGATCTTCCGGGCACATACGAGGCTACCGGCAGGTTCAAGGAGTACCCTGATCCCCGGATTTCGTTTCTCATACTCATCAGCCATCTGCTTGAACGGCACTGAGAGACTCCCGGCATGAAAAATGATGATCTCACTGTTTCCGGTATTTCTGCAACCGGAGAGAGTTATTGTACAGCCAATTATGAGAATCAGTAAACGCCTCATTTTTCAGGATGTCTGAATGATTTTCATTAAATTCAACTATGGAGAATTTAAATGAGGTGGAAATTTACTGAAAGTTTTTTACAACCCCGATCACTTCCGGCAGATCCATCCTGATCTTTTTCAGGAATTCGATCGTCGGCACCCCGTTGCTGTTCCATCCTCTCCTTTTATATACGGCATCAAGCAGTTGTTCAAACTGGTCTTCCCTGTATTTCCGGAGTATCTTCATTTTTTCTTCAACCGGCATTTTTCGTGTGTCGATGCCGATCTTTTCCCTTAATTGCTTATCGTACCTCTCCGAACGCGATTCATATTCTTCCCTGGTCACCGGCCCTGCTGCACGATAAGGCTGTCTGTCGTGAATCCGTGTTCCGTATCCCCTGCGCAGATTAAAGACTCTCTGGAAGTTGTAGACTCTTTCAGAATCCTCAACCAGTCGTTTCCTATCGAATTCACGACCTGTAACTGCCTTATAAATAGTAATATAATTATCGACATGTTCAGGCACTTTTGCCGGTTCTTCCGTGTATGCATTATTTTCAGGCTCCACATCGTTCCATGGCAGTTTACACAGACCTACGAGCCCGAACCAGGTTCTGAACATCGGGAAATAATGCAAAGCCTCAGCCTTGTCCTCAAATGTAGGGATCTGATTATTGACCATATCCATGAATATCAGCCAGGCTTCATCGTGCTGAGGGCCTTTATTTGTCATTGCAAATCCGCCCTGCTGGGCAAGCGACTCTTTTGGAAGGTATTGCGAATATTCAAGACCCTTATTCTCCATCCCGATGTCGTTCAGGAACGAAGCTTCTCCCCATCCGTTCCTGATGAACATCTCTTTCATCTTCCTGACACCGAGTCCTGCGATCAGGCCGAATCCTTCACCCCTGGCGACCTGGTGCAGCATTTCAAGTGCAACCTTTGAGTTTCCGAACCTTAAGTCAAGTCCTCCGGTCCTTTCGATGTTAAGAATTCCGTTCTCATAACATTCCATTACAAATGCACTTACTGTGCTCCAGGTTATTGTACAGATGCCATAGGTATCACAGTAGAAATTTGTCTCGATAATATACCCGGGATCAAAAATCGCACAGTTTGCCCCGAGTCCCGCAGCGTTTTCATACTCCGGGCCATCGACGAGAACCTTCTGTCCTTTACAGGGTCCGGTGGTAATTTCAAAATCATCAACTGCTTTGCTGCATGACATATTGCACCCTATCCAGCACCCGTCAGGGATATTTTGTGTGAATTTACTCTTCCAGACCGATGAGTCGATCTTATACGCATCCGGATGACTGCCGTATTTATAGTTCATTACCGGCATCAGATCGTGATCGTTCATTATTTCCATCAGGTGTGCCGTACCCACCTGCCGCATCTGGCACTGTTTATCATCGAGCTCCCTTATTTCTCTGTTGAATCTCCGGCCCCTTTCCGTAATCGCCTCAAGATCAGCAACATTATTGAGATTGCCTTTCACACCCGGAATCTTGCATACCAGCGCCCTGATCTTCTTATTCCTGAAAACCGTACCAATACCACCGCGGCCTGCCTGCTTCTGCCGTACCTTTTTCCGCTTCGGGTCATAGAAGCTGAAATTCAGCATTCCGATAAGAGAATGTTCGGCTGCTGCACCGGTAGAAACAACACCGATATTTTTCTTTTCACTATCGTTATCAGTAAAGAAATCCGTAAGCTGTTCGGCCAGTTCATGACTGCACGGAGCCACTCCGGAAGCTTCATAAAGCTCGACTTTATGATTTATCCCGTCAATGAATATTACAATATCGCTCCCGGCTTTCCCCTGAAGCTCGAGTGCATCAAATCCGGAAAACTTCAGAAAAGGACCGAAAAATCCGCCCACATTGCTGTCAATCACTATATCGGTTTGTGGTGAGATGCTAACTACCAGCGATTTCCCGGTGCCTGAGTATTGAGTTATCCCGCCGATAGGTCCGGATGATATAATTATTTCATTTTCAGGATCATCCCATTTAGTATCCGGTTTTGTGGCATCCCAGAGCAGCCTGAGTCCATATCCTTTTCCTCCGATAAATTTCTCCTTCATTTCCGGAGGAACAATTTTTTCCTTTATTTCGGCTGTCCCTGCATTGATGTAAAGGATCTTATCAGTGTAGCCTCTGCTGAGAGGGGTCCATTTGTAATCCCAATCTTTCAGAAGCTTATATTTGAAATTGATCCCGGAATGGTCCATATTGCACAGCTTTTGTCAACAGCGTAAAGTATCAAATTTAAGAAATTGCTGCCATAATTAACATGATATTAATCAGTTTAATACAGATGGAATCTTGGAAATAGATTAAAAGGTTGCTATCTTTCGATCGTCAAATCCATAAAAAATGAACCGATTCAACATATCCGTTTTACTATTTATTTCAGTTGTAATTTCAACCGGTTGCAGAGAGATAGGTACATGGGAAAAACAGGAACGCCAGCAGATAAATGACTATATCAAATCACTGGGAGATACTGTGTATGTACTTCACCCGAGCGGCTTGTATTATATTGAGCTGATCGCAGGGACCGGAAGGACACCGGTTGATTACGATACTGTATACTTTAAATATGAGGCCAAATTTCTCGATTATGTTACCTGGGATACAAATGAACCTGTCAGCGTACCTTACGGACATGTAATGGGTACAGATGTCGGACCTGTAATTGCGGGAATCGACGAAGGGCTGAGATATATGCGTGATGGAGGAAAAGCGAAACTGGTGACACCGTCCAGCCTTGCATACGGTTTCGAGGGTTTATGGCAAATTGTTCCCGGTTATACTCCATTGCTCTGGGTCATTAAAATTGACAGTGTGATACCCGGGCCCGGCAGGTAGTATTATTAATGAGCCTGTAATGAGGTTCTCCGATATAAAAGATCACCTTTCACGATTCAGGGTCGGGATAGCCGGAGCCGGAGGACTGGGCTCAAATTGTGCGGTTGCCCTTGCCAGATGCGGGATCGGTACGCTTGTAATCTCCGACTTTGATATAATTGAACCTGCCAATCTGAACCGGCAATATTACTTCATTAATCAGGTCGGGATGCTTAAAAGTGTCGCGCTGAAGGAAAATATTGCACGGATCAATCCTGACACAACAGTTATTGCCCATACTGAAAAACTGAATGAATCAAACATACCGGAGATCTTTGACGGCTGTGATGTTGTGGTTGAAGCTTTTGACCTGGATGAAATGAAAGAGATACTGACCGGAGTAGTCCAGACAAGGATGCCGGGAATTCCGCTGATCATCGGATCGGGACTGGCAGGATGGGGGAATAATAATTCTATCAGGTACAGGAAAATTGATGATACTCTTTACCTCTGCGGAGACGAATCAACCTCAACGGATTCTGACGGGCCTGCGATGGCGCCGCGGGTAGGAATTGTGGCAAACATGCAGGCTAACACCGTGATAGAGATCCTGATGCAAAGATAGTATGACGTAACAAAAATGAAAATATCACTTAATAACAGGGAAGAGGAATTTGAACAGGAAAATCTGAGTATCAGCCGGATGCTTGAGTTGAAAAAACTCACTTTCCGACTGAGGATTATCAAGGTAAATGGCGTTCTGGTACCAAAAGAAAAGTATGATACTACAATTATAAATGATGGTGATAATGTTCAGGTAATATATCTGATGAGCGGCGGATGAAAAAAAAATTATAGATTTGTACTATAATGATAAGGTTCAGGTTCATAAATAAGATCCCTGCTGTTTTCAGGAATAAATATATTCTCACTATTCTTATCTTTCTTATCTGGATCATTTTGCTTGACTCAAACAACCTGTTAGCCAGATACAAGGAAATGCGGGAGCTTCGAAATCTGAGGAATGATAAGGAATATTATCTGAATAAAATCGAGGTTGACCGGAAGAAGCTGCAGGAACTGAAAACGGACAATCACAATCTTGAAAAATTTGCCAGGGAACAATACAGGATGAAGAAGCCTGATGAAGACCTTTATATTATTCTCACACCACAGGAGGACCGGCAGATAACCAGAAAAAACAATTAGGACCTTTTATCCGACGACCTGAACCGGACAAGCAGATCAAACGGATCTGCGGAATCAATCTTATAACCTTCAGCCAGAAGAAGAGTACAGGCAGAATCTGTAACCGGCTGTTTTTCGAATATCCCGTTATGAACAAAGTTGAGATACCTGACAACTCTGAACATGTTGAACCACCCGAAAAACCTCTTCAGGAAAGATTGATTGCCTGAGGTATTGCTCCGGATCTCAGTAATTTTAGATAACCATTCTTCTTCTCCCGTAAATGATCTGAGTCCTTCCGGAAGATCCCGGTAGTAATCTACTGTTTCCCTTTCATTGCGTTGAAAGAGGTTTCCTGCCGTTGTGAACAATGATTTTAGTTCGCCGAATGCCAGAAAATTATAAGTCAGGAGCTTCTCCTCCGGGTTTTTCAGGAGTCTGGTCATTGTTGCTCCTGTCCCGAACGGTACTCTTCCTGATCCCCTCGGGGAAGGGTATACCGTTGTGGTATTAAGAGCAAAATAACCGCCATGCGTGACCAGCTTCTGTACAAAATAAAAATCTTCGCCTGCCTCTCTCCGGTTCATACCTCCCGCTTTCATATACTGAATTGCTTTAACTGCCATTGCAGAACCCACTGTGTGAAAAGCCCAGGGAAATCCGGAATATTTCAATCCGCGGATATAGTAGCGGAGATGCAATTCATATAATATAATATGCTTATAAACACTATCCGGAAGGTCATCCCCTTTAAGAGGATGTTCAAAGTAAACTGAACAGGCACAGTTTTCTTTATTGTACACCAGATCTCTTTCAATCGAAACAAAATAGTTCTTTTCAACAGTGCAATCCGCATCGAGACATACAATGGCCCCGTCAGGCCTGTCAATAGTGCTGAAGCGTCTCAGGGCCTCATCCATTCCTGTTTTGCGGGCAAGGCCCACCCCCCATCCGTCAATTAAAGGCTTACCGGCATTGAATACATAGATCCGGAAGAAGCATTCCGGATTTTTATTTTTCCAGTATTCAATATTCCCAATGGACCTGGTATTATTCAGGATTGCCTCATTATCAGCGTCATGCTGAGCATTAACAATTATAATTATTTCGACTTTGTTTTGAGGTTCGGTGCACAAAGCCAGTGAATCGAGAAGAGTTGTTATTCCCGGTTCATTGTAAGCAGGTACAACAACAATTAAACCTGTTTCACTATCAGGAGCTTCTTTGATAAATTCCGGGAAAAGGGCCCTTTTGTCAAGCCACAAAGTGGCAAAACCCATTGTTATTATTTTTTATCTGCCTTATACCTGGCATTAATGGCATCGGTTACTTTTTTTGTTATATCAAGAGCCGAATCACCATAGAGCACCACGCTTCCGAATGATTTTCCGAGAATATACTGGAAATTATAATCTGATTTGTTTTCTTCGAGGAATGTTGTAATATAATCAATTATCTGTCTGTTCATTACCTGTTCTTCTTCCATCAGCCCCGACTGAAGGTTATCTCTCAGGGTAACCAGTTCCTGTTGCTGCTGAATAAGTCCCTGCTCCATCTCGGCAGCAGTAGCTCTGGTAACAAGTCCCTTGGTGACTTTTTCCTGGAAATCTTTGGCATTCTTTTCATACTGGGTGCCTTTTGAATTCAGTTCAGCCTCAGCCTTTTTCTGTTTTGCCATCAGTTCTTCCCTTCTGTCGAAAAACATGTCAAAATTGATGATAACCGAATATATATTTATAAAAGCTATACCCTGTGCACTTGATTCAACGGGAGCTGTAACATTACCATCGGATTTCTCCTTCCTGTTACCTGTAAAGTGAAAGATGTAAAGAAGGGCAATAGCAAGAAATAATACAGCAAAAAGAACTACAGAAAGTTTCTTCATTTCAAAATAAATATTTGTTAAACAATAGTAGCCGCAAATATATAACATTTAAGCAAACGGGATTCACCGGGAACGGGGAATTAATTCTGAATCAGCAGTAAATTACAATAAACGTCAATGACCCCCGGGAGTTCAGCGACCGGTAACCGGAAGACTTTAATGACATACAGTTATTGACTTCTAGAATTCAGGGCACGGAATAGCCCGCATTTTTCTTTTTGTCGAACCAAGGGTTAACGTTGAGAATTCATAGATGAGCGACACTTCATGAGCACCGGCAGTTGAACTGATGAGGTTCGATATTGTGAAGTCATAACTGTAACCTAAATGGAACTGGCCGGTTTTGATCCCCACAAGGCCAATCAGTGCATCTCCGGCCTGTGATGTTACAAACGGGATCCCCCTGTACCATAACCCGAAAATCAGCGGATCCTTGAGGTAATAAACACCGATATCCGTCTGATAGAATTTTGCCTGCTTCTGGAAATTCACGGCAACCGAGAGTACCTCCTGCAGTTTTACTCTTAACCGGGTTTTCCTCATTATCTGAACACCTCCGAAGAGATTAAACTTAATGGGGACGTTTGCATCATCTCCGTAGAAAGAAGTTTTTGGAACTAAAAGATGGTCAAAAGTGAAACCTGCCCAAATTCTGTCGTTATAAACAAGGGCGGATGTAGAAAAGTCAACGTCTGCAACATTATCAAAGGGGGGCGGATAAACTGACGGTGTAGTACCGCTTCCGGTGAGCTGACTGTTAAAAACAAGCTTATAGATATCGAGGCCAAGGTAATAGAATTTAAAATTGATCCCGGGTCTGACGTGCCAGTCATCGTTTATATTGAAGTCGTAAGAATAAAGAAGCCCGATATTGGTTGTGCTCAGATCCCCGGAACCTGCAACGTCGTAAGTCGCAAGAACTCCAATACCTGAATTGAAGTTAGGCATTGCTTTATCAAATGAAATGCTATACGTATGAAAGACACCGGGGACTGCAGGCCACTGGTTCCTGTAATTCATTCCCAGCCTGTATTCTTCGGTAGCACCCGCAAATGAAGGAGCAAGATAGAGGGGATTTGCGTAAAATTGCGAAAACGTGGGATCCTGACTATAGCTATCTACATAAAGGATAATTGACAGTAAAACTATATACTTAATCCTCCTTGGCAATACGATTGGTTTAGGTTTTCAGACTACGAAGTTAGTGAAATCTACTCATTTTCATTCCCTCTTAAACGGATTTTTCCACCAAAAGTTATAGTTATTAACAATTTTAGTTGAAAAAAATTTCAGGAATAATGGGCACACGGAACTCCTAAACAAACGGAATATGTTAATTGCGTGGAATTAAGGAAGGCAAATTCAATTTTTCAGAAGAGTAAGATCGCCTGCTTTTGCAAATGGTTCACCGTTCAAAAAGCTGCCCTGAACCTTCCAGATATAGACACCCCGTTCACTGAGCTGTCCCTTATAGTAACCATCCCAGCCAATATTTATGTCATTGGTTTCAAAAACCAGAACACCGGTTTTGCTGAAAATCTTCAATTGATACTCGGACACACCGGAACAAAAAGGATGGAAGATATGACCGGCCTCGTCGCTGGTTGACGAATACTGTCCGCCTGAGGGTCCGCCGGAGTTGGGAATAAAAGCGTTTGGGAAGTTTATGAAATAACCGTAACCCGAATAGGTATTCGAAATGGTAAGCGTATCGGAACAACCTTTTCCTGAAACTGCCACAAGACTTATATCATAGTTCCCTGAGCTCTTATAGGTATGCCTGGGCTCAAAGAGTTCAGAAGTGGTACCGTCGCCGAAATGCCATTTGAATTTCAACGCATCTGATGAATAATTGATAAAACTGATCTCATTATCAGGGGCAAAAGTGTTTGCGGCTAAAATTTCGAAACGGGCTGAAGGTCTGGGATTGACCTTAATTACAGACGAGACTTCAGATATAAGTCCCTCATAATCAAATATCTGTAGGGTTACCAAATATTCGCCTTCAGATCTGAATATCCATTCAGGATTCTTTTCATATGAATAAGCACCCTTCTGGAAAGTCCACCTGCAGGAATCATATTCAGGAGCTTTCTTCCCGAACACTACGCGTAGCGGGACACAACCTTCCGTAACAGATGCTTCAAAAAGGTCAGATGCATTCTTATTGTTCCTCAGCCTGTTTTTTTCATTGTCTGATTCCCTGATCATTCCGGCGTCAGTGAGGGTTCCGGTTCCTTCAGGGCGCGATGGAACATTACGTGTCTGCCCCGCACCATGCCCGTCAGTTGCGATTGCTTCAGCCGGATCAGGAGATACCTCCAAAGCATTTGCAGTTTGTTTTTCATTGACCCGTACATCAATAGCCACTCCCTGTTCTTCCTGAACTTTTATTTTCTTGCCGGGATTAACAAAGATTGCAATAGGATTTGAATCGCGGCCATCAGGAACAGAGCTATTATTCCTGTTATTGCCTGAGGAGAAAATTATTGCAAGGGCAGCACCTGCGGTAACTATCCCGCCGGCGTACCAGATATTGAATCTGAGCGGATTGAAGCGCAGGAATTCCATTCTTCCAAGTCTGCGCATAACATCACTTCCGGCAGACGGAGATGGGATTACCTCTGCATTTTCAAGCTTCCTTCTGAAAAGCTCGCTCAGAATTTTATCTTCCAGCTCTTCGTTCACTTTATATTAACCTCATCATTAACAGAACCATCAGCTGAATAATTTGTTCTCAGCTTTCTTAATCTGGCCAGTTTATCCCGGATCACCGCTTTTGCCCTGCTGTATTGTGATTTTGACGTATTCATGTCAATTCCGAGCTTTTCGGCAATCTCCTTATGTTTATATCCCTCAACAGCGTAAAGGTTGAAAACCATCCTGTAACCACATGGCAATTCGTTAAGAACCATATATAACTCATCAGACGTGAAAAAATCTTCCTCAAAACTTGCAACACCTGTTTCTGTCGATGTAAATTCCTCAATTTCAACAGAATATCGGTATTTCAGGTTTTTGTGATAATGAGTTATGGCAGTATTCACTGCAACCTTTCTCAACCAGCCGGTAAAAGAACCTGTACCTGTAAAATCCTTTATATTGAAAAAAATCTTAATAAAACTGTCCTGCAGGATGTCTTCCGCTTCAGCTCTGTCGCATGCATACCTGAGACAAATACCCATAAGAAACCTGGAATACTTGTCATACAGCACCTTTTGAGCCTTCCGGTCGTGCTTTGCACATCCCTCTATTATCTGATGGTCGCTCATCATAAACTGAGGACAATTTTAAGACTTCCGGGTGAAATAAATGGTTGCATTGACTAAATAATATTTCAAAATAAATAAATTCATTTTTCTTTGTATCACTTTTTGATGATAAAGGTCATTAAAAAGTGAATAGAAACCTGTTTTATTCGTAAATCAAATGAAAGTATTCTTTCAATAACAAATCTTATATGTTTAATAAATTCATTGCTTCGATTTTACCTTATTTCCCGAAAAAACTCATATGGATCTTTTCACGCTCCTATATATCAGGTGAATCCGTTGAAGATGCAATGAGGGTATCAAAAGAGTTCAACAGCAATAAAATCAGGGTTACTCTGGATGTGCTCGGTGAGTTCATTAAAAACCTTGATGAGGCTGAAATCAACAAAAAAGAATACCTGGACCTTATTGATATTTCAATACGCAACAGTATTGACGGAAATTTTTCAGCAAAGCCGACAAGTTTTGGCTTACTCATCGATAAGGAAATGTGTTACAGGCATATGCGTGAAATAGTTGCTAAAGCTGCATCCCTGAACAGTTTTATCAGGGTTGATATGGAGGATTCCCCGTGCACTGATCTTGAAATTGAACTGTTCCGCAAGCTGAAGGCCGAATTCCCGGCTAATGTAGGTCTTGTGCTCCAGGCTTACCTGAAAAGGACTTTTGATGATCTGAAAAGTATGGCGGATCTTAATACTGAATCAATTCCTGTAAATTTCAGACTCTGTAAAGGAATATATATTGAACCTGAGGCAATCAGCTATAAGAAAAAGGACGAGATTAACCAGCACTTTCTTGAAGACCTGGAATTCATGTTCAGTAACAGGATGTTTGCTGCCATTGCCACCCATGACAAAATGCTTATAGAAGGCTCTTACAGGCTGATCGAAAAATACAATGTACCTAAAGATCTGTACGAATTCCAGATGCTTTACGGAGTGACCCCCGGCCTTCGGCAGAGCGTAGTCAATAAAGGGCATGCAATGAGAGTATATGTGCCGTTCGGTGAAAAGTGGTTCGGTTATTCTACCCGCCGTCTGAAGGAGAACCCGAAGATAGCAAGTCATATTATTAAGGCGATATTCTATAAGGGATAATGGTGTGCGGCGAGCGGCATGCGGCGTGTGGCGTGTTGTGTGCAGCCTTGCTGGCGCCGATTTGCAATCGGTGCCAAAACGAACTTGGTCAGGGCACGGATTGCGCTCCGCTCCGCTTCGCTAAATCCGCGCCAGCGAGCCTGAACCTTGAACCCTTAACCTTTTTTTTATTTCTTATCCTCCAGCATCTCCAGATACTTCTTATGTATCTGATCTATCTCCCGGCTTGACAGATACGGCTGCAGGGAGGAGGGTTTTTGAGGTAAACCGTTCATCAGCAGGTATGCGGCCGGTAAAAGCATAAATGGACTTAATCCTACAATCCTGTCAGACGGGATCTGACCTTTGGTATATGCATCATCACGTTGCCTTTGCCGGAGTAACTCATAGTTGGCAGCAGGATCTCCTAACTTATTGGTGGTAATTTTCCCCTGGTAAGCTGATACTTCCAGATTGTACTTCGCATTTTCAATTTCTGTTTAAAA
>CAZKMH010000066.1:0-12327 GCA_964553395.1 uncultured Rikenellaceae bacterium
TAGATCTCGGGACAGCTAACACAATAATAATTCATGATGATAAAATCGTTGTGGATGAACCATCAATAGTTGCGATAGATAAAGCTACAGGAAAGCTGATAGCAATAGGAGAGGCAGCCAGGCAGATGCATGGCAAGACACATGAGAATATTAAAACAATCAGACCTCTGAGGGATGGTGTGATAGCGGATTTCAATGCAGCCGAACTGATGATCAGGGGAATGATCAAAATGATAAATAAGAGCTCGAGGATATTTTCACCTTCGTTGAAAATAGTGGTGTGCATACCATCGGGAAGCACCGAAGTTGAAATCCGTGCGGTGCGCGACTCTTCAGAACATGCAGGCGGGCGCGATGTTTATATGATTTATGAACCAATGGCAGCAGCCATCGGAATCGGTATCGATGTGGAAGCCCCTGAAGGATCAATGATAATTGATATTGGCGGCGGGACTACAGAAATAGCAGTTATCGCACTTGGCGGTATAGTCTGCAATAAATCGATCAGGATCGCTGGTGATGGATTTACTGCTGATATCCAGGCATATATGAGACATCAGCATAATATTAAGATCGGTGAAAAAACAGCCGAAGATATAAAGATAGGAGCCGGGGCAGCACTCCCGGATATTGATAATCCGCCTGCCGATTTCATAGTTAGAGGGCCGAATATAATGACTGCACTGCCGATCGAGGTTCCGGTATCGTACCAGGAAATTGCCTATTGTCTCGATAAATCCCTGTCAAAGGTGGAAGCTGCACTCTTGAGTGTTCTTGAGCAGACTCCGCCTGAACTCTATGCTGATATAGTGAATAAGGGAATATATATGGTCGGGGGCGGAGCTCTCCTCAGAGGTCTTGACAGAAGATTGTCCGACAAGATCAATATCAATTTCAATGTGGTTGAAGATCCGCTTCATTCAGTTGCCCGGGGAACGGGAGTTGCCCTTAAGAACGTGGAAAAATTTCCATTCCTGATGAGATAATCTGTCTGTATGAATGAGAAATCTGCTGACCTTTATTGCAAAGTACAATAATCTGATCATCTTTCTAATACTTGAAGGAATAGCATTTTCTTTATTGACCTCGGGGAACAGTTATCATAACACCAGAATTGTAAAAGGTACAAGGGGGCTTACCAGAAGAATTGAACAACGGGCAAGCAATGCAAGAACCTACTTCCGTCTTCGCGAAATAGGACAAACTCTGGCAACAGAGAATACTTATCTCAAGAATGAAATAGAGCGCCTGGGAAGAAATGAAACTCAATTTTTTTCTCCTTTGACTGACTCTGTTTATCAGCAACAGTATATCTGGTCAACTGCTGAGGTGGTGAACAATTCAGTAAACAGGCAGAAGAATTTCTTCACTTTGAACAAAGGAGTGTTGCAGGGCTTGTCAGTTGACATGGCAGTTACCTCAGATCGTGCCATTGCCGGGGTTATTGTAGGATGTTCAATGAATTATTCGGTGGTAATGTCACTGCTTAACCTTGACTTCAGGTTAAGCTCAAGGATCAGATCAAACGGATATTTCGGTTCATTGAGCTGGGATGGAATTGATATCTCACAAGCAGTCTTAAGCGAAATCCCCCAGCATGTGACAATCAGTGTCGGAGATACAGTTGAAACTACCGGATATTCGGCAGTGTTCCCGGAAGGTATTATGGTAGGAACTGTCAGTGACTTTGAAAAGACAGGGAGCGACTTTTACAAAATCACAGTTTTACTGAAAACCGATTTCAAGCGACTTTATTATGTAAATGTGATTGGCAATCTTCAGAAGGCCGAACAACGGGAACTTGAAAAACCATACCAATGATCAACAGGATTTTAAGATTCGGCCTGATCTTTATAATACTGATCCTGCTCCAGGTTCTGTTATTCAATAACATTCAGTTCAGCGGGTATGTAAATCCCTATATATACATATTGATAGTTCTGCTTCTTCCGGTAGAAATTCCCGCGTACCTTTTACTGATGATATCATTTTTCACAGGCCTGATAATGGATCTTTTTATGGGAACTCCGGGTATGCACACTGCTGCAACTGTTTTAGCAGGATTTTTTCGTCCCTATGCATTAAGGTTAATATCACCACGGGATGGATATGAAGCAAACTCCAATCCGTCAATGTCAGTTTACGGATTCAAGTGGTTTTTTATTTATACAGTTGTCATTGTGCTTGTTCACCACACAGCTCTTTTTTATCTTGAAGTATTCAGGTTTACAGATTTTCTGAGAACATTTCTCAGGGTTCTTTTAAGTTCACTTTTTTCAATAACCTTCATTCTGCTTATTGAATATATCAGAAAAGCAAAATAACTAACCTGTCATGAAGGATTCATTCACAAACAGAAAATATGTCATAATCACAATGATTGTGCTGGCCTCTGTTGCCCTTATAATCAGGTTGTTCACAATTCAGGTGGTTCGGGATACATACAGATTATCGGCCGATAATAATGTGTTGAGATATGTAACTCAATATCCCGCCCGCGGATTAATTTATGACAGGAACAATAAATTAATAGTGTTTAATCAGGCTGCATACGATCTGATGGTAGTTCCTGCCCAGACCGGAAATATGGATACTTCACTCTTTTGCACAGAGTTAGGGATTACTGTTGAAAATTTTAATGAAAGGATGAAAGCTGCAAGGAGTTATTCAGGCAGGGCTCCTTCAATATTCCTCGAGCAGATTTCAGATAAAACATATGCCAAATTCCAGGAGAAGATCTTTATGTTTCCCGGATTTTACGTTCAGCCGAGGACTCTGAGAAAGTACTCCAAACCGGTTGCCGCTCACATTCTGGGGTATGTAAGTGAGGTGGATGAAGCCCAGATTAAAAAGGATCCATACTATAAAGCCGGCGATTATATCGGGAAGCTGGGCATTGAAGAGGCATATGAAAAAGTACTGAGAGGAACAAGGGGTGTAAAGATCTTTATGGTTGATGTCTACAGCCGTATAAAGGGATCTTATGCCGACGGGAATATGGATACCCTGGCTGTACAGGGTGCGGATATTATTTCAAGCATTGATCTTGATCTTCAGGAATATGGCGAAAAGCTGATGCAGAATAAGACAGGAAGTATTGTTGCTATCGAACCTGAGTCGGGAGAGATCCTCTCGCTTGTTTCGTCGCCTGCTTATGATCCTGAACTGCTGGTAGGCCGGGAACGCTCAGAAAATTATACCATTCTGTCGGCCGATACTGCATTGAAACCTCTTTTTAACAGGGCATTCATGGCTTCATACCCGCCGGGATCGACTTTTAAGCCTATGAACGGGCTCATTGCCCTTCAGGAAAAAGTTATTGTGCCCTCCACTGAATTCGGTTGTCAGTACGGGTATCTGTTTGTTGCTTGCCATTCCCACTCATCACCGCTTGATCTTGAAGGAGCTGTAATGAATTCATGCAATTCCTATTTCTGCCAGACATACAGGAAAATTCTTGAGAACCCGAAGTACGGATCAGTTTCTGAAGCATTTGAAAGGTGGAGAGGATACGTAAATGAGTTCGGGTTCGGAAAAAAACTGGGATCCGAATTTGTGAATGAACTGCCGGGACTAATCCCCTCTGCATCTTATTTTGACAGTTATCATGGCAAAAACGGATGGAAGGCGCTGACGGTGATTTCACTGGCTATAGGACAGGGTGAAATAGGAACAACACCTCTTCAGATGGCAAATATGACAGCAGCCATTGCCAACCGGGGCTACTATTATATTCCACACATTGTAAAGTCAATCGGAAATAATAAGAGTATTGATACCAGTTACACAACCAAGCATAAGATAAGCATCGATTCCACCAATTTCGAAGAGATTATTCTCGGAATGGAAGCTGCCGTAAACGGAGGCAAGGGTGCTACGGCACGGATAGCCGCTTTGCAGGATATAACAGTTTGCGGAAAGACAGGAACAGCTGAAAACCCTCATGGTGAGGACCATTCAGTATTTATAGCATTTGCACCGAAGGAGAATCCGAAGATAGCTGTTGCCGTATATGTTGAAAACTCAGGCTTCGGGGCAACATATGCAGCTCCGGTTGCAAGCCTGATGATTGAGAAATATTTGAGGGGGGAGATTTCCTTTGCTACTAAATGGCTTGAACAAAGGATGTTGGATTTGAATTTGATAGACAGGGATACTGTAAATGAAACGCAGCATTAATATCTGGTACGGCATTGACAAGGTTACCATCCTTCTTTTCCTGGCGATGGTGATCATGGGATGGTTCAACATTTACGCTGCGGTGTATAACGAAGAGCATAAGGATATACTTGACCTGTCGCAGCGATATGGAAAGCAATTCATCTGGATCCTGGCTGCGATTGTCCTCGCGGTTTTTGTAGTGATCATCGATACCAGGTTTTACGAATTCTTTGCCTGGTTCATTTATGCTGCACTTATTCTGTTGCTTGTCATGGTTCTTGTAATCGGCAGGGAAGTAAACGGAGCAAGATCATGGTTTGAATTCGGACCGGTGAGTCTCCAGCCATCTGAATTTGCAAAGTTTGCCACGGCACTGGCGCTGGCCGGCTACCTGACAAACCACAAGCAGGAGCTTACAAAGCTGAGAGTAATAATCCCGGCTGCCGGAATAATCCTCTTGCCTGCACTTTTTACGGCAATGCAACCTGATATGGGATCTACAATAGTTTTTTTCTCATTTTTCATTGTTCTGTTCAGGGAAGGGATGAGCCCGTATGTTTTCGTATCAGGTGTGATGATGTTAGTGCTTTTCTTCCTGACGCTTCTGATTGATAATCTCTACCTTGAAGCTGCATTACTGATACTGGCTTTCCTTGTTACCTGGTTTGCAACAAAGAAATTTAAGGTGTGTCTTGCAGGTCTGGTGACCTTAATTCTTATTGGCGGATCATTATACTTACTCGATCATTTCGTGTTAAAATCGCTTGGAAATGAGATAGTTATTTTTATTTCCCTGATCATGACCGGAATAGTTTTTGCCTATCATGTATACAATAAAAAAGCTTTTGAAGTGCTTGTGATTTACCTTTTTCTATTGGGGAGTGTGATTTACATAAATCTTGTGGATTTTGCATTCAACAATGTTTTAAAACCGCATCAGAGGGAACGAGTGGAAATAATGCTTGGATTCAAGTCAGATCCTCATGGTACCGGATATAATTTAAACCAGTCATTGATTTCTATAGGATCGGGAGGATTCAGCGGAAAAGGATATCTTCAGGGAACCCAGACAAAATTTAAGTTTGTTCCTGCCCAGAGCACTGATTTTATTTTCTGTACGGTGGGAGAGGAATGGGGTTTCCTCGGATCATTTATTGTTGTGGGAGTTTATCTTTATTTTCTTCTCAGACTCGTTAAGCTTGCGGAACGACAACGCTCCATGTTTGCCAGGATCTACGGGTATGGCGTTGTGTCGGTTTTATTCATACATTTCTTTATAAATATCGGAATGGCAACAGGTCTGGTACCCGTAATCGGAATTCCCCTGCCTTTTTTCAGCTATGGGGGCAGCTCCCTGTGGGGCTTTACCATATTGTTGTTTATTTTCCTGAGACTTGATGCCACCAGGGCAGAATACCTTATCTGATCAGAACGGCATAGTTATCCTGTGTGATATTTCGATCCCAAAATCCTTTTCCACATAGTCAATAAGCTGAGGGAAGAATTCCATGAAATCGTCCTGCAGCGAGAAATAATTTTTCTTAAGGGCCCGCATTGCAAACCTGGTTTCATTAGGCAGGGTAGAATGTCTGCTGAGGGTTCTCAGTACATGCCTTATCCCATTCCTGGTCTGGTAGGTCTCGATCCAGTTGTTGATTATAAAAAAAGGCATCATCTCCTTCACTTTGTCGGGAAGTATTTCATAGTTGTTAACAAGGGCTCTGTAGAAGTTGTATGTGACGCTTTCCAGTGGCCTGCGTGAGAAAAAATTCCATTCCCTGCACAGAAAGTGATCATAAATGATGTCAGTAATAACTCCGGAATATTTATGGTATTTTCTTGAAAAGAAAATTTTACTGCGGTGCACCACCGGGTGACGGTCGGTGAACTCGTCAATATGCCTGTGAAGAATGATTCCCTTCCTGATGAGATCGGGATAAGTAAGGTAGTCACTTCCCTTCACATAATCGCCAATGTAGTTTCCGATTATTATTTTATCGGAATCACCCGACAGGTATATGTGGGCAAGGACATTCATTTAATATTATAATGGTACAAAGAATTTACAATAAACATTACTATCCCCTGTACATTTTCTCAGGCCCCGTTAAGGGGTATCTACTAATCATGATTAAAAGACAGTATTGCAGGAAGTTAAAGCATAAAAACAGCATATAAAAAAATTCCTTAAAACACTCGGAATTCCGGTATGCAAATTATACATTTGTTGATTCATTTTAAAATGAAACTTATTAATTACTAAAAAAATACAGAAAAAATCAGCAGAATTTATGGTCAGGAAAAATGTCGTCATCATTGGTGCTGCGGGCAGGGATTTTCATAATTTCAATACCTGCTACAGAGACAGGGATGAATATAATGTTGTGGCCTTCACTGCTGCGCAGATACCCGACATTGACGGGCGGAAGTACCCGCCGGAACTTGCCGGAAAATTGTACCCCAAAGGCATTCCTGTCTTTGCTGAAGAAAATCTCCCGGAAATTATCAGGAAATTTAAAGTCGATGACTGTATTTTTTCATACAGCGATATTACTTATCAGAAAGTAATGTCAGTCAGTGCAATTGTCAATTCAGCAGGTGCAAATTTCATCCTGGTCGCGCCCTCTGTCACCATGGTGAAAAGTATCAAACCACTGATTGCGGTGGGTGCAGTAAGAACCGGCTGCGGAAAAAGCCAGACTTCCCGGAGAGTCATTGAACTTCTGATGGCAAAAGGGTTGAAAATTGTAGCTGTACGTCATCCGATGCCTTATGGGAACCTGAGTGAACAGAAGGTACAACGTTTTGCCACTCTTAAGGACCTGGAGAAGCACAAATGCACTATTGAAGAGATGGAAGAATATGAACCGCATATTGTCAGAGGAAATGTCATATATGCCGGTGTCGATTATGAGGCAATTCTGCGTAAGGCAGAAAAAGATCCTTCAGGGTGTGACGTAATTGTCTGGGACGGAGGTAATAACGATTTTCCATTCTATAATCCTGATCTTATGATTACTGTTACCGATCCTCACAGAGCCGGACATGAGCTGAGGTATTATCCGGGCGAGGTAACCCTCCGCCTGGCTGATGTGGTAATTATAAATAAAATTGACAGTGCATCACCGGAAGCAATACAGATTGTGCGCGAAAGTATCGACAAGGTGAATCCGAAAGCTATTGTGATCGATGCGGCATCTCCCATAAAAGTTGATGTTCCTTCAGTTATCAGGGGAAAGAAAGTGCTTGTTGTTGAGGATGGACCAACACTTACACACGGGGAAATGAAGCTTGGGGCGGGAATCATGGCAGCACGGAAATTCGGTGCAGCCGAAATTATCGACCCGCGACCATACATTACCGGAAGATTAAAAGAAACATTTTGTCTCTATCCTGACATCGGTACACTTCTTCCTGCTATGGGATATGGTAAAGAGCAGTTACGCGATCTTGAAAAGACAATAAACAACACAAAATGTGACAGTGTTATCATCGCCACGCCGATTGATCTGAACAGGATAATAAAGATCAGGAAGCCCGCCACACGGGTTTATTACGATCTGCAGGAAATCGGCGAACCGACTCTTACACAGGTCCTTGACGATTTTGTGAAAAAGCACAAACTCAGAAAAAAATAAATTTCCTGCCCCCTTATTTTCTGGCCTTGTCCTGAATAATTTCTGAGCTGGCGATGTGCTCTTCGTAAGTCTTGAATTCAAACTCTTTCAGGATATCATTGACATGCAATTCGGGCGAAAGACTTTCAATTATCGACCACTCCTCTTCATGAAATGTGGTTATCCTTACCTTTCTGCCATATTTATTCTGGACATCTTTAAACCGGTACACGTTGGGCCATGAAGCCAGAAATACCTTTTCAAGATTAACAGGACCGCAATATAAATTCTGGTTCCAGTAACCTGTCTGTGTAATTGTCTCTCCCGTTAGATCGCAAAGCTTTGAAGTATGCTTATTTGTACTGGTTGCCACGATAGTTTTATGACGCCAGGCTCTGGTATTGACAGTCATCCCACCGCCATAAGCTGATGGCCAGAAAATGATCCTGGCTCCCTGCTCCCTCAGCATCTTCCACCCGTCATCCCAGTTTATATCAAAACAGATCTGAACACCAACCGGACCGAAATCAGTTTGTATAACAGGCTGAAATAATGCTCCCGGCGATATACCGGGCTCGATTTCGCCATCTGTCGGATGTATCTTGTTGTACTGGCCGATTCTTTTTCCTGACCTGTCGAAAACAACTGCAGAATTGTAAACTGCTCCATTTACTTTAGTATAGACCGGGCAGACTGTGTAGCAGTTGTTTTGCCTCGAGAAATCTGCAAATTGTTCCAGCACTTTTTCTGAGATTTCAACCTGTTCTGCAAGTGTCAGTTTCTGATCGATATATGTAAATGGAAAAATTTCAGGCAGACAGACAAAATCAGGCTGGTAAGCAACAACATCCTTCAGTATCCCGAGCACTCTTTCACACATCAGGTCGGCTGTTTTTGCTCTCAGACCATTCTGCGAGATCCCTGCAATCCAGACCTCATTGCCGGATCTGATCTCAGAAGCATCACCTGCGATGAGAGCGGCAGGTGCAAGTGAAGCGAATCCTGTAGTCAGTGCGGTATTCCTGACAAAATTACGGCGGGAAATAAGTTCTGTTTTCATGATTTTTACCTTTTTACCCTGGCATTACCTTTCCAGATGCCCCACACCTGTTCTTCGTCGGCAGGCTGTCCGTAATCGGTCACCACAGTTGTTGCAAGAGCACCGGTTGCCCATCCGAACTGGATCCATTTTTCAGCTTCCCAGCCTTTAAGGATGCCATAGAGCAAACCTCCGACAAATCCATCGCCACCACCGATCCTGTCAAGAACATTTATTTCACGTGGTTCGACCACATGCCAGTTGTCTCCTTCAAGCATAATGGCACCCCAGAGATGCTCATTTGCACTTATCACCTGGCGGAGAGTTGTCGCAAATACTGAAGCACCGGGATATGCTTTTTTTACCCTGCCTATCATCTCTTTAAAACTGCCGATCTTTGAAGCAAGATCCTTTCCACCCTCCTCGGGTCCTTCTATTCCCAGGCAGAGTTGAAAGTCTTCCTCATTACCGACCAGGATATCTGCCAGACCTGCTATTTCCTTAAATGCGGCTGAAAGCTCTTTTTCCCTGTTTTTCCAGAAGCTTGCACGGTAATTAAGGTCAAATGAAATGCGGGTTCCGTATTTTCTTGCTGCTCTCGCGAGTTCCAGGCAGAAGTTGCTGGTTTCAGGTGATAGTGCGCCTATCAGTCCTGACAGATGCAGGATCCGGACACCCTCTTTTTCGAATAACCTGTTAAGGTCGAAATCTTTTACATTAAGTGTCCTTCCGACTTCACCTGCACGGTCGTTCTGTACTCTTGGGCCACGTGAACCGTAACCGCTGTCAGCGATATTGAACTGGTGGCGGTATCCCCATGGATCACCCTGTTCCAATTCAACTCCTTCGTAAGCCATGTGTCTGCCTGCAAGATTATCCTTTATGAATCTTGCTATCGGACTATCTTTGACAAAAGTTGTCAGAATTTTCACAGGCAACCCAAGAAAGGATGCAACGCTGACCACGTTTGATTCGGCGCTGGTGGCCTGCATGTGAAATGTATCACTGCAATGTACCGGTTGTCCGTTTGCAGGAGTGATGCGGACTCCCATGCTGGTTGGTACGACCAGCGACCAGGTGAAATCTTTTTTTAGTTCTATTTTCATGACTATAAGTGTTTTATAATACTCATCTCTAATTTATTTTCAGGACTGCAGGATAGCCAGACTGCAGGACCTGATGACAATTATTTCAGTCTTTCTTTCAGTTTCTTTCCTGCTTCCTCAAAGCCTGGTTTGTTAAGCAGGGCAAACATATTCTTTTTATAAGCCTCCACGCCGGGCTGATCGAACGGATTTACATCAAGTATATACCCGCTGATTGCACATGCCATTTCAAAGAAGTATATCAGCTGTCCGGTGTAATATTCATCAAGTTCGGGGACGTTTATTGTAATTACAGGCACATCCCCGTCATTATGTGCCAGTATTGTACCGGTTTCAGCGCTTTGGTTCACTTCAGAAAGCCTTTTTCCGGCGAGATAGTTCAGCTGATCTGAATCATCTTTCTCTGCCGGGATAAGTACTTTCTTACGCGGATTTTTTACCGAGACGATTGTTTCGAAAAGGATCCTCTGACCCTCCTGAATATATTGTCCCAGCGAATGTAAATCGGTCGTAAAATCGACCGATGCAGGGAAGATTCCCTTACCATCCTTACCCTCGCTTTCACCATACAGCTGCTTCCACCATTCCGAAAAGAAATGCAAACCGGGAGTAAATCCGACAAGAATTTCGACAGCCCGGCCGGTATTCAGGATCAGGTTCCGCGCCGCAGCGTACATAAGCGAAGGATTTGACGCAGCGTTTCTGTTCTTTCTGGTTATCTCCTCCATTGCCTGAGCACCCTTAACAAGAGTTCTGATATTCATTCCTGCAACAGCTATTGGAAGAAGTCCTACAGGAGTAAGGACTGAATAACGGCCACCGATATTATCAGGGATAACGAATGTTTCGTAACCGTTTATTTCAGCCAGCGATCTTAATGCTCCTTTTGAACCGTCGGTGATTGCAATGATCCTGTCAGCTGCCACGGGTTTACCCACTTTTCTTTCGAGATGATCCTTCAGAATCCTGAAAGCGACAGCAGGCTCAGTTGTGGTTCCGGATTTGGAGATTACGATTATTGAATATTTTCTTCCTTCAAGAATCTCCAGCAGGTCTGACATATAATCTTCACTAATATTCTGACCGGCAAAAAATACATCATGATTTTTTGATCTCAGTTGTGGCGCAAAGGAATGTGATAATGCTTCAATAACTGCTTTAGCTCCAAGATAGGACCCGCCGATACCGATAACAACCGTGGTATCAGAAACAGATCTGAAGTGAAGGGCTGTTTTTTCTATCCGGTCTAACTGAGGGAGTATATCCTCCGGTAGTGAGAGCCATCCGAGGAAATCATTTCCTGCTCCTGTTCCGGTATTTAGTGAGTCAAGATGCCTTAATGACTGCTGGGCAAGTGCAACGACTTCTTCAAATGAGATAAAAGCTGCTGCGTTTCTAAGATTAATGCTGATATTTTCTTTCAACTTGTCAGGAATTTTGTGAAAATTTTCGTTCTGTTGCAAAGCTAAAAAAAAAACCATCAGGGGGAATCCCTGATGGTTTTTTATAATAAGGTAATATATATTGAGATAGAAATTACTTTCTGTGAATTCCACCAGCACTTGATGTGTGAGCATCAACATTTTTCGGATCACCCTTATAATTTACATCTCCCGCGCTGGAGGCTCTGGCAAAAAGCTTATCTGTAACATATATTTCAGCATTGCCGGCGCTCGAAACCGAAACCTCTGCTTCCCGGACCTTCAGGTCGAATGCATAAAGATCGCCGGCACTGCTGAGACTGGCATCAATCATGTCAGCTTCACCGATTAATGTTACATCACCTGAACTGCTGATATTTGCATCAATATTCTTTACGTAAACCTCAAGCTTTATATCTCCTGCACTGCTCGCCGAAAGCTTCAGATCCTCAGTCCTCACCGGAGTTTCGCCGACAACATCACCTGCGCTGGAGGTACCCACCGTGTTTATATCCCTTAATGTGATGTATACCCTTTTTCTTTCGGCATCACGGATGTTAGCCTCAGTATAAACATTCAGGATATCATTTTTTACCTCGGTGATTATGTATTCATGCAGGTTCTCGTCTGCTTCGACTACCAGGCTCTGCTTATCTCCCTGTGACAGGTAAACATCTATACCTGTGGCAACCTTTACCCCTGAAGCCGGTTCAGTGCTTCTTTCTTTTTTAACTACATTACCATTGCCGAAAACTGTTTTCCGGAACTGGCCGTCGGCACATCCAGAAATACAGAGACAAAGAGCTATTGCAGTAATTTGAGACAGATTTTTCATTTTATTCCTTTTTAATGGATTCATTCCGGATTAAAGACCGCGGGATTTGTAAATTGCTGCATTATTGCATAAAAATTAAATATTTATTAACGCCTTGTGCGGTTGAAATCTTAATATATTTGAAATTCAATCACACGTACTCACCCCC
>CAZKMH010000067.1:0-12295 GCA_964553395.1 uncultured Rikenellaceae bacterium
ATTATTATTCTTCCGGTAGCAGCCCAGAAACCCGATAAAGCCGCCCTGGCAAAAGGTGTAAACTTCATTGAAACCAAAACCTATACTGCGGAGGAGGATGCAAAGATCCTTGATCTGTACAAGAACCTGCGTGTCGCTGATGTTTCGGATGGGCTTGATATGGTTGGACTTCCCGGAACCGGATTGGTAATTCCTGAGATACAGGCCTGCTGGGTTGACCTTAAGGATTTTAAACATGTTTTCAGGGGTATTGCCGTCACAGTACGTTATGTTCCCACCCAGCGCCCTGCGCTTCCTGCGACTGGGGAAGATTTTTCGAAATGGGAAGGTAATTTCTACAGTACCTACTCACATGAAGCTTTTACCCAGGTTTTAAGATCCGGTTCAGCGGTTGTTATTGATGATGTCGAAGACAGGGATATCGGATCGATAGGATCGAATAACATTCTTGGATGGTTCAGGGCAGGAGCCGTTGGTGTTGTAACCGATGCAGGCGCAAGGGATACTGATGAAGTCGGACTCGAAGGTGTTCCATTGTACCTGAGAAAAAAAGGGCGCGGGATACGTCCGGGAAGAAATGAGATAGAATCGGTGAACCGGCCGGTTACCATAGGAGGGGTGCTTGTATGTCCCGGCGATGTTGTGGTGGCTGATGGCGACGGTGTGGTGGTTGTTCCGCGTGCAGTTGCTGCCAAAGTGGCCGAACATGCCGTCAAGATACTTACAGGTGACAAGGCCGGGAGGAAGAGTTTGTATGAAAGTCTGGGACGGCCATTGGATAAAACGGTGAAATGAGAGCCGGCGTAATGGCGTAATAGCGCAACGGCTCAAAGGCTCAACTTAAAGATTTAGTGGACTATTCAGGATATTAACCACTTCATTGTGAAAAAAATTATTCTGATCTGCATATGTGTTTCTGTATCAGCATTTACGGTATTATACTGCCAGAAAGCTGATGGTAAGCGGGGTGCATTCTATACCGGTAAATACCGGAACCTGTTTCTTGAAAATGGTCACGGGAAAAAGGAGATCAAAGCAAAAAATGAAGCTGCATTCCGGCAACTGTTCCACGGGGATTCTGCAACCCAGGCAGTTTATTTTGAGGCAGGCCGGAATGAAAACGGTACCCTGGCGTATGTAAGTGATGTTCTTCATAATGATGTCCGCAGTGAGGGGATTTCATATGGAATGATGATAGCTGTCCAGATGGATAAGAAAGCTGAGTTTGATGCAATCTGGAACTGGGCAATTACTTATATGTATGTCAGCTCCGCGGACCATCCGTCGGAAGGCTATTTCGCCTGGTCATTAAAGAAGGATGGTACCCCGAATTCGGAGACACCCGCTCCTGACGGGGAAGAGTATATGGTGATGGCGCTCTATTTCGCATCAGCAAGATGGGGTGATAGAACAGGCATCTACAACTATAAGGAATGGGCCGACAGGATTCTCACCACCATGAGGCACCACCCGTCCAAAACCGGACCAACAAAATTCGGTCCCCGGACTGTTCACAGCATGGTGAATGAAGAGCATAAAATGATCCGTTTCGTACCTAATTTCGGCAAAGATGATTTTACCGATCCCTCATATCACCTGCCTGCCTTCTATGAATTATGGGCAGGATGGGGACCTGCGGCTGACAGGGCTTTCTGGGCAGCAGCCGCGGATTCAAGCCGTGATTTCTTTATTAAAGTAACAAATCCCAAAACCGGACTGGCTCCGGATTATGCAAACTTTGACGGCACACCTTACTCCACTCCACGGAATAAACGTTCCGGCAATTTCTCATTCGATGCACGGAGGACCCAGATGAACTGGGCAGTCGACTGGTCGTGGTGGCGAAAGGATACCCGCCAGCAGGAACTGAGCAACAGATTGCAGGCTTTTTTTGCATCTCAGGGTATGGATACCTATGGCACGGAATATACCCTTGACGGACAGATACTGAATAAAAGCCATGCAAAAGGTCTGGTTGCAACTAATGCTGTTGTCAGCCTGGCATCAACACATCCGCTGGCAAAAGATTTTGTCGAAGCCCTGTGGAATACACCGGTACCCTCAGCCTTTAATGAAAGATATTATGATGGACTGCTCTATTTAATGGGAATACTTCATTGCTCAGGAGAATTCAGGATATGGAGACCTAAGGGTCTCAGGGACTAAGAGCAAGCCTTAATGCCCTAATGCCCTAACGCCTTAACGCCTTAACGCCCTAACGCCTTAACGCCTTAACGCCTTTATGCCTTAAAACCATTATTTATCAACTCATTTTTTAAACTCAGAAACCCTGTCACGGCTGACAACAAATTCTTCACTCTTTTCTGCATTTTTTAATGTCAGCTGCAACCTGCTCGATGAATAACTATGCATCATTATTATAGCGTTGATATTAACTATGCAATCCCGGTTGATCCTGAAAAACTTGCGGGGATCCAGCATGCCTTGCAGCTGGTCAAGCGAGTAATCTACTCCATAATCTTTACCCTGGAAATCGCAGAGAAAGATATTATGTTCGGTAATGTGGAAATGACTTACCTCTATGGCAGGAATTGATCTGAATTTGTCACCGATTTTTATAAGAAATCTCGACTTATACTGGTGTCTGAATTCGTTGATGAGTTGTCTGAAATCCCTCTTAAATGGATCTTTGTTGTAAAAGTAAAACTTCCTGAATTTAGACAGAGCTGATTCAAGTGCTTTTCCATCAATAGGTTTAAGAAGATAATCAACACTGTTTACCTTAAAGGCTTTCAGGGTGTACTCGTCATATGCTGTTGTAAAAATTACCGGAATCTCGATATTGATCGTTTCGAATACTTCAAAACAAAGACCGTCATCGAGCTGGATATCCATAAATATAAGATCAGGCTCAGGTTTTGACTGTAAACGGTTGATTGCAACTTCAACTGTTTCGATCACTCCCAGAATATTTATTGATTTATCAATATCGCCCAGAAGCCTGATGATCTTGTCGGCAGCCGGTTTTTCATTTTCAACAATCAGTACATTCATTGCAATAATGGCAGTTTTACTGTGAAATAATCATCTGTCTCGTCAATAATCAGTTCTTTACTGGTAGCAAGCCTTACGCGTTCGGCAAGATTCTTAAGGCCTGTTTTGGTTGATGGCAGCTGCGTGGCTTTTCTTTGCAAATTATTTTTAACCACAATAAACTGATCTTCAATGTAAACTGAAATCCTGAGCTGGTTTTCGCGGGTGGCAATATTATGTTTTATGGCATTTTCCAGGAGGATCTGAAGCGATACCGGGAGGATCCTGTACGCCTCAGAGCCCGGCGTATTGATACCAAGCAGAATTTTTTCTTCATCACGGACCTTATGAAGATCAAAATAATTTTCAATGAAGTCAAGCTCTGCCTGAAGCGGCACGGTATCTTTTTGACTGTTATCAAGTATATAACGGTAGACTGAGGAAAGGTTGTTAATAAACAGCCCGGCAGCTTCAGGCTGGGTCTGAACCAATGATGAGATTGTATTCAGGCTGTTAAAGAGAAAATGCGGATTTACCTGACTTTTTAAAGTTTCATTCTGAAAGACCAGATTTTTCTCCCTGAGTTCCTGCTCCCTTTTTAGTGCATCCTGCCAGAGGACAAAAATAAATATGACAGCCCCGACCGATAATCCCCCTGAAGTTTTTTTAAACCATTTCCAGAATTCGTATTGAAAAAAATTACCAAGGACCATCGATATGTCCATATGTGTTATCAATGATTGAATACAAACAATCCCGATCATTATTATGAATGCTGAAATAAAACACCCGACATAAAAGACCAGGAAACGTGAGAGTAACAGCCTCGTAACCTCCTTTGGCCCTGATACCGGACTCAATCCTTTGAAGATTTTTGTTCCGAGAAAAATAAAGACTTCCAGCTGAATAAAGAGAATACTCAGTAAAGTGAAATAGTCACTCCGGGTCTTAAAGTCAGGATTGAAAGCTTTGGTTAGTCCGACAATGAGCATGGAAAACAACAGGAAATATGCATGTGTTGACAGTTTCCTTTGATCAATAATATTTTCGAATTTCAGTTTTTTCATTCAGATAAAATTACGGGTTCTTTAGTTAATTCTCTCAACCCAAAGTTCTCTGATTGTTTTAACAAGAAATTTATCATTCAAACCTTTTATTTCTATTTCCTGAATTGTCCCGCTGAACATTTCAGCGTATTCAATCTGTTTGTTTTCAAGAGAGATCCATGTTGTGCCCCAGTATTGTTCTGTTCCTTTTGTATTGATCTGATCCATTTTTAGTTTTATTTTGTTGTCGATAGCCCTGTATTCGATGACACCACAAAATTCTTCGTTCAAAAATGATATGCCTGTCCAGCACAACTGAATGCCTGAATGTTCGTAAGTGCCTATATCTGCCATAATGAATTCATCGTTGATTTCAGGAATAACATATTTTTTATTCAGAATCAGGGAATCTGAATAATTCCACGCAAACATTTCAATTGACATCATGTCCCAGATAAGGTTGCGTACAAAAACGTTCTCCACGCTGGCAGGAAAGGTTTTAAAAGCATCCTCTTCAAGCATTTGTTTGGAAGGGAAGTATTTGAAATCTTCCATATATTCCTGCTTTAATCCCCCGGGAAATGGTTCGGTTAATTTATTGGAATTGGAAATATAGACGTTATTCCAGCTCACAGAACCATTTTCAAAACCACTTGTGTAATCCCCAATGACTTTTGTCTTGCCTGTAAAATTTCCATAAAGATCCCTGTTGGTGTAAACGGCTGTCATCCTGTATTTTTGCAGTGTGCCCTCATCATTAACTTCACCCTGAGGTAATTTTGTAAGATAATTCCTGATCAGGGCATTTTTACTCTGACCGTGACAATTGAACGGTGATAATAACCCTGAGATAATCAGGATGCAGATAATTAGCGGATTCATAGTCTTTTTCATTTCATTGAATTATTGGTTTAACATTAAATTCAATTCAAAGAAAAAGCTACTTCTCTCACGGAAAAAATAAAAAATGCTGAATGGTCAAATATAACCTGCGAATCGTTGAATTCAACAATTCAATGGGAGAGTCACTTTATGAACCCGGGATACCAGACAATACACATCCGATCACACTATCCTGGATTGTATTATAAAATGAAAAGGGATAGCCTGATTAAATCGCTCTATTTGCGCAGTATACCTCCAAGCAGTGATCCCAGAATGCCTTTACCTCTGGTTTGTGTCTGGGTACCTCTTCCTCTTAACAGGAAACCGGCAACGTCATCAATTATACTGCCGTCACCGTTGGCATCCAGCAAGGATCCTATTCCTGAAATGCCTGTTGAACCGGTGTCCCTCTTTCTGGAAAGGGCTCCAAGGATCAGGGGAGCCAGTGCGGGTATCATTTTCTGAATAACTGAAGAATCAATGTTCATCTTTTTGCTCAGCGCCTGGGCTGCCTGTGTTCCTCCGCTTGTTCCCAGCAATCCGCCGAGATTGGCATCAGCTGTGGTGTCATTGGTTTTTGACGAGATAAGGTCTTGGATATTATTTAGTACCGATGCATCACCATATTTATTCAAAATATGATCCACCCTTGCATCACCTCCCTGGTCATCCTTCTGCCTTTTCAGTCCACTGAGGATCAGCGGAGCCAATTGAGGAATAAGTTTCTGCACTGTTCCCTGGTCGATATTTAAATTCGTAGACATTTGTCTGGTTACCTCAGGCCCGTAATTCTTCATGAATTCATCAATGAAATTTGCCATGAAAAGATTGATTTATGTAAAACACTAATTTGAGATCTGAATATTTAAGATCGCTGTAAAAACTTAAAGTTAGCAAAGATATTCAAGTTTGTTTAACTTATATTTATCTGTTTAAAGGAATAGGAATCTAAATAGTTCTTATTTAACTGCATATCAGGTAGTTAAATCTATTGCAATGATCTCGTGATCAAATATTTGTGGTACGATAAGTGAAATCTTCCCGTCGGCCATTTTAATATCAGATTGTTGTCCGCTGACAAGAAGGTGGATATCTTCAGTATTTATTTTTTCCGGGATCCTGATGCTGACCTCAACCGATACCGGGAGAAGCTCTCTGAACGGCCCCTTCATCATCATCGGGTTGGTGAGGTTCACCAGATGGACAGTCATTGAATGTTCCTGGCGCCATACTGTAACATCCAGCACACCCGGCCCTTTAACTTCAACTACAGGTTCTTCATTGAGTGCCCAGAGTATAGTGTTCCGGATAAGCTTTCCATGATCCTGGCTCATAATCTGCCAGAAAGACCGGTCAATATCGTTCGGGAAATAGGCTACACGCCCCTTCCCTGATTCTCTGAGATAAAGCTCACGGATTTCTGTTTCCGGGATCCGCGGATAAACATGTTCCATCGGCAGATCAGGATATGAAGGAATAAGGGTAACCGGTTGAGGGAACTCTGCAACAGGTTTAACCTTTACCCTGTATACCATATTAATTATCCGGTATGCATCCTCGAGTCCTTTAAGCACCGGGTGATACTGCCTGGTCACGGGATCAGCTTTCAGTCTCAGGTAGCTGTTCTGCATTGGCCCCTCGACGCCATCTGCATAAGAAACTCCAAATTGACCGGCAAGCCCGAAATCAGATCGTCTCTTACCATTCCTGTCATAGAGCGATGTTTCAAATGTGGCCACAATGCTCCCGCCATCTTCAACAAATTTCTTCAGCTGACCGCACTGTTCATCAGAGAGAGTTGCAATATTCGGAAGAACAAGCACTTTGAACGGTTTCAGGTATTCTTTGTCGAGCAACCTGTCGTTAACCATCTCAAAAGGAATCCTTGCCTCGGTCAGTGCGTGATACATACCTGATGAATGGTCACTGTTTCTCTGTTGCCATGTCTCTGCGCCGTAGTTCCTGCTTTGTTCAGAATACACCATACCGACCCTTGCCATGGGTGCTATATTTCGCAGGTAACGTTCGCACCGGTGATGGGTCTGGTATATTTTTTCAACAACATCGAGCCACCTCCTGTCGTAAAGCACACCGGAGAATTTTGTGAACCAGGGTCGCATTCCGTTTGCAATTCCTTCAGCAACCCATACCCTTATCTCAGCTTCACTCTGCACTGAATCTTTCCACCTGTATTGTTCTTCAAAGCCGACACTAAAGATACCGCCAAGCGGCTTCATTCCTATTGATGCCCGTAACTCTTTGGCAACCTTTGCATTGGACCATGGCGGAGTATACCCGCTACGTGCCTGATGATCGGTGAATACAATATCAGAAAGCTGCCCTGTTACCACCTTGTCCGGAAATCCGTTAGGAATAAATCTCGAAGCGGAACTGTTTTTTCGGATTACATTATCCCATAAAAGCCAGAGCTCCCTCAGACGTCCGGTACTCCACTCGCTATATTTCTGATAGGCAGGATTGAAACGGTTGCTATTTTCCGGCAAATCAAGACCGGAATACTCCCTGAAGTTCTTTTTGCAGTGTTCGCAGTAACAAATGCCATGACCTGCCCATCGGTTTGAAAATATACCGTCAGGCTGGTATCTCTCCATTATCTCTTTATGGACTTCCGTCATAAATTCAAAATTATAAGGTCCCAGTGCACATGTGACCCACATTTCCGGATTCGCCCAGTGGCGGCGTTTTTCACCCTTTACTGTAACTGCTATCCAGTCGGGATGTGTGTCGTACACGTTCTGCCAGGTGGCATGCGGATCGGTGCGTGCAATTACCGACATGTTCATTTTACGGCATCCTTCCAGCAGGTATCCGAAGGGATCTGAGCTGCCCAGCCAAATGCTGCGATGATGCATCAGAATATCTGTGGGGTAATAAGCAACAATCCCTCCTGCACTAAGCGTGGAACCGTCAGCATGGACACGCTTAAAATAGCTGAGCCAGAAATCAGGATCAAACCGACCCGGATCATTTTCAACAAGTGTCAGCTGTGCCCATCTCATCGGACGATCAAACCATGTCTCCTCGTCCTTTTGATTGCCGATGCTTATCAATAAAGGATCCGATATAGTATAAGCGCCGGCAATTGTTGATGTGGTTTTTATGAATTCTCTTCTCTTCATTACAATTTATTTAGCATTAAAAGATAGGAAGAATCTTTTACTTCATGTTGCAACGTTCCTGCAGTTTATTGATAAAAACAAAATATATTTGAATGATGTTAAATAATCTGATTGAATATAATGAAGAAATCATTAGAAGTTTCCTTAGTGATCCTGTTGATCCTGATCTGCCCGTTAAGGATTTTTTCACAAACAGCTCATCCTGAACCAAAAACCCTTGAAATTGGTAAACAGGCACCTGATTTTCATCTTCAGGGTGTTGACGGTATGACATACAGTCTTAAAGATTTCGAAAAGGCACAGGTTCTGGTAATCATATTCAGCTGCAATCATTGTCCTACTGCACAGGCATACGAGGACAGGATAATTGAATTCTCAAAAGACTATAAACCCAAAGGAGTTACCTTGGTTATGATCTCACCAAATGATGTCAATGCCCTGAACTATTCCGAACTGGGTTATTCCGATATGGGTGACAGTTTTGAAGATATGAAGCAAAGGGCTGCAGATAAGGGATTTACATTCCCTTACTTATTTGACGGGAATGATCAGAAAACAGCCCTGGCTTATGGCCCTGTTGCAACTCCTCATTGTTTCGTTCTTGACAGGGATCGTATCCTGCGGTATGCCGGGCGAATCGACGGTTCTGAAAAACCGGGGACCGGCAAGGGAGAAGATATCAGAAATGCTGTTGATGCTGTCCTGGCCGGTAAAACGGTAAATAATCCGGTGACTAAAGTTTTCGGATGCTCCATTAAATGGTCATGGAAGAATGAATATACAAAAAAGCTGTACAAGCAGTGGGCCGAACTGCCTGTTAATCTTGAAGATATAGACATTAATGGAATTAAGGAGCTCATAAAGAATACTTCATCCGAAAAGCTCAGGCTGATAAATTTCTGGGCTACATGGTGCGGACCATGCATTACTGAATTTCCTGATCTTGTGGTAATTGATCGTATGTACCGGGGAAGACCTTTTGAGTTCATTTCGGTCAGTGCCGATAAACAGGACAGAAAAGCTGATGTCCTGAAGTTCCTTAAAACACAACAGGCTTCAAATAAAAACTACATCTTCAATGATGACGATGTATATAAACTGATCGAAGCTGTCGATCCCGAGTGGCAGGGAGCTTTGCCATTCACAATGCTTATCGAGCCGGGTGGTAAGATCATTTATAAGAAACCAGATATGATTGATCCTCATCGGATAAAAAAAATGATAGTAGAGAATAAATATATAGGAAGGTACTATTAATCAGGTCATAATATTTATAAAAATGAAATTTAACAGAAGACATTTTATTAAAACGGGTTCCGTTATTGCCGCAGGGCTGACCCTGAAACCATCAGTAATAAATGCCGGATCAGTTAAAAGAGCAGGGAATCCGGTCAGGCTTGGTGCTCCGGTCCCCGGGAAATTCACTGATCCGGTGGAATGGGTAAAGGCTGTCAGGGCATTGAGATACAGTGCGGCATACTGTCCCGTTCAGCCTGGTGCTCCCGGGGAACTTGTAAGATCCTTCAGGGCAGAAGCAAAAAAGAACAATATCCTTATTGCTGAAGTCGGAGTGTGGAATAACATGCTCGACCCGGATGAGAAAGCAGGGAAGCTGGCTATCGGAAAAAATATTACAGCACTTCAGCTGGCTGACGAGATAGGGGCAGGGTGTTGTGTTAATATATCAGGAGCAAGAGGCGAAATATGGGATGGGCCATACCCGGGTAATTATGCACCGGAAACCTTTGATATGATCGTCGAAACGGTCCGTTATATTATTGATCAGGTGAATCCGGTCAATGCTTTCTATACACTGGAACCCATGCCTTACATGCTCCCTGATTCGCCTGACAGTTACCTTAAATTAATAAAGGCTATAAACCGTAAACAGTTTGGTGCCCATCTCGATCCGGTAAATATGATCTCGAGTCCTCAGAGATTTTATAATAATGGCGCATTCCTTAAGGAGTGTTTTTTAAAACTTGGTCCGTATATAAAATCCATCCATGCCAAGGACATCACCATTCTGCCTGAACTGACAGTTCACCTGGAGGAGCGAAGACCTGGACTCGGTTCCCTGGAGTATTCCGTTTTGTTGCTGGAGGCTAGTAAACTAAAGGATGTTCCCGTAATGCTTGAACATCTTGAAAACCAGGAAGATTATCTTCTGGCTGCCGAATATGTCCGTCAAACCGGAGCAAAGGCAGGAGTAAGCTTCCTGGAGAGATGACAGGGTCACGGTATAAGGGAATTGTAAACGCGACTTCGGGCAGCAGACTGATGTTCGCTGCTGCCAGCAATTGATTTTTCAGGAACTGATGACATCCCTGCTGCTGCTCTTTCACGCTCACGTTCTCTTATTACCGGTATCAGGACATTGCCTGCAAGAGTGAATTTATCCCGCTTTTCAGGAATTGTAACATATACCGATGAGCCCTCTTCCAAACCTTTCTCAATGATCACATATCTGTCGTTCGACTCCCCAGGCAGTACTATCTGGCGGAAGCCATTTTTCATATATACATACGGGATATTGTCACTACCTGTGTGCAGGCTTTCCAGGGGAATATATATCACATTGTCAAATGTCCTGGCAATTATTGTGTTTCCGGTTGTCATAGTCGGTCGTAGTGCCGGATCAGAAAAATCAAGCTTTACAAGCACTTCAAACACTTTTGAATCTGAATTCCTGAGCTGTTCCCCGATATTTGCGACACTTACAACCCTGCCTGAGAACACTTTATCACGGAATGCTTCAATGTTAACCTGAACCTGCTGACCGGATTTGACTTTATTCACATCTATTTCGCTCACATAAGCTTTGGAGACGAGCGTTGAAAGATCGGGAAGGGATGCAACTACGGGATTGAATGGGTGAATTGTCGATCCTTGTTTTATTTTGACTCCGAGCCGGTCCCTGCTGTACAATACCAAACCATCGGCCGGAGCTCTTACAGTAAATTCCTTCAGAGCTTCTTCCAGGTCAGTAACCTTCCTCAACTGCAGGTTGTACAATTGTTTTTTGCTTCGTACATCAGCCAGAACCTGGGCTTTCTTCATATAATAGAGCCTGTTTTGCCAGCTGAGCTGTCTTTGAGCTTTGTCAAGGTCCAACACTGCCTTTCTCTGAACTGTCGGAGGTTCAAAGACTGATTGATCCACTATTACTGCAGCTTCCTGCGCAATAAATGTCTGATTTCTGATTTCGTCTCTTAAAGTGTTTAGCACAACTGCTGAATCAAGAATTTTCATTTCAAGATCAGCCCGCAGATTATTCAGTTCGGTGACCTCATCCTTTAAAATATTATCATAGAATGTACGGTCGAGTGTGGCAATATACCCGCCTTTCCTGACAATTGTCCCTTCCGGAACCATATCGGTGATTCTGATCGCCGTCCCCCTGAAGTTCCGTCGCCTTACCATATCGGGTCCCTTAATTTCAATCGAGTTTTCGGCGATAAGCTCACCCGGGCTTGAAACTGTTATCTCAAAAGTTCCTTTTCTGACCTCGGCAAATTCTATTTCACTCTTATCTTTAGCTGAAGAGAAACGGAGGAATACCATCAGTCCTAATAGTGCCAGAATTACAACTACTCCTGTGATTGTCACAGTTTTCTTCATTTTCGTCTCGTTATTTATATACGTTCCAAGTAGTAACAACTGAGGATTGATAAAGTTTTGGAATCTGAGGTTGGAAACCGGGAACATTTATTTATACATATACCATTCTGTTATCTAAATATTTTTAATTTTACCACAGTTCAATTTAGTTTGTAACACAACCTGAAAATTCTGTTATGAAAGTACTGATCATCGGTTCATCAGGATCTATGGCCAGAATGCTGATAAGCTACCTGATTGACAATAACATTAATGTAACAGGTGTAGATATCAGAGAAAGTGCTGAAGTCCTTCCGGCCGATAAATTTCGATTCTATAAATGCTGTATTACTGAAAAGGATAATCTCAGGTCGATTTTTAATGAAGTACAACCCACAAATGTTGTGCACTTTGCCTGCTCCTTCAATAAGGTGAGGAACCAGAAACGTGAGTATGAAATTGATATTTGCGGTTCCGACAATGTGAAGGATGTATGCAACAATACTCCGTCAGTAAGGCAGCTGATTTTCTCCAGTTCAGCTGCTGCTTATGGAGCTAAGAAGAATAATTCGCTATGGATGAAGGAATCGGAGCCTCTCATTCCAAAAAAATACAGGTACGGTATAAATA